>CP072328.1:600000-900000 GCA_018127705.1 TM7 phylum sp. oral taxon 349 | reverse complement strand
TACATCTGACTATGTGAAGGTTGGACAAAGCGTTGAGGCGAAAATTATTTCAATTGACAAAGAGCGCCTGAGCTTAAGCATGAAGCAGCTGACAAAGGATCCGTGGCTTGATGAAGTCGACAAATTCAAGAAAGGCGATAAAGTCGAGGGTACAGTTACGCGCATTACGCCGTTTGGTGCATTTGTGCAGATTAGTCCGGCAGTTGAGGCGTTGGTTCATGTTTCAGAGATTGGCGGCGGTAATGATGTTGACCCGGAGAAGGTGTTTACGCTTAATGCGCGCAAAGAGTTTGTCATTTTGGATATTGACAAAGAAGGTCGCAAGGTTAGCCTAACGCTGACTGATAAGAAAAAGAAATAGCACCCATGTAAGGTATTCATGGATAATTGTCCCGGCGAGGTGCGGGCAGAAAGGAGCAAGAAATGAGTAAATCTGAAAAAGTATTGATGATTGCCGATTCAATTACTGTAGGAGAACTCGCTGAAACGCTCAATCTGCCAGTTGCGCAGCTCGTCGGTGAATTATTCAAGAATGGTATCGTGGCGACGATCAATCAGCGCATTGATTTTGAGACGGCAGAAATTATTGTTGACGAGTTAAAGTTGGATGTTGATCTACGGCGTAAAAAAGTTGATTCGTCGCCCGTGCAACGATTACATAAACCATCGGCAAATGCGTCGGTACGCCCGCCGATCGTTGCCGTAATGGGGCACGTTGACCACGGAAAGACGACACTACTTGACGCAATTCTTGATATGAAGGTAGTCGAAGGCGAAGCAGGAGGTATTACACAGCATATTAGCGCATATCAGACGCAGCGGAATGGTCGTACGATTACTCTGCTTGACACGCCAGGACATGAAGCGTTTGCAGCGCTTCGCCAACACGGTGCGGCGCTTACTGACGTTGTAATTATTGTAGTGGCGGCAGATGACGGTGTGATGCCGCAGACGGTTGAGGCGATTAAATTTGCCCGCAGTGCCAATGCGAAGATCGTTGTTGCGATCAACAAGATCGACAAAGAAGGCGCGAACGTTGATCGCGTGAAAGCACAGTTGGCAAGCGAATATCAGCTCAATCCAGAGGAATGGGGTGGTGATACAATCATAGTACCGGTAAGTGCAAAAACAGGCGAGAACCTTGATAAACTTCTCGACATGGTGCTGCTTGTTGCTGATATGGAGGAACTGAAAGCCGACGCTGATGTGCCGGCGGAGGGTTTAGTGATTGAGGCGCACATGGAAAAAGGACGCGGTTCGGTGGTGAATTTGCTCATTGAGCAAGGACAGTTAAAGCCAGGACATTTTCTCGTAGCTGGCACGTCGTATGGTAAAGTACGCACATTGCTAAACTACAAGGGAGAAACAATCAAGTCGGCTGGTCCGTCAACACCGGTCACCGTAACAGGATTCAAAGAGCTGCCGCAATTTGGTGATATTTTCACTGTAGTAAAGAACGAAAAGACTGCGCGCTTAGCAGTGGAGCGCGCCAAGATTGAAGCTGAAAAGCAAGCTGCCAGTACCAATGTGACGGGTGCTGATCTGCTAAAAATGATGACAAGAAAGCATGACAGCCAGGAGTTTAACGTCGTTGTAAAAGCGGACGTGCAAGGTTCTCTCACCTCAGTGATGGATAGCCTGCGTTTGGTGGATACGGGCGATGCGATTAACTTACGCGTGATCGGTAGCGGTGTTGGCAATATTAACGAAAGCGATATTCGTTTGGCGGATAGTTCGCAAGCGATCGTGTACGGTTTTAATATTGATTTACCGCCGGCAGTGAAGCGCCTTGCGATGCGCGACCGCGTGCAGGTGCGCTTGTTTAAAGTTATCTATGAGCTGCTAGACGACGCGCGCCAAAGTATGGAGCAGATGCTTGAACCGGATGTTGTTGAGACGGAGATCGGCGTACTTAACGTGAAAGGCGTGTTCCGTACGATGCGCGATGAAGTGATCTGCGGCGGCATGGTAGAAAAAGGCAAGGTTATGGCGCATACGTTAGCGCGCGTTAAGCGTGGCAGTGAGCAAATCGCTGAAGTTGAGGTGATGTCGGTGCAGCGTCAACAGCAAGAAGCGAAAGAAGTGTTTGAAGGTGAAATGTGTGGGCTTAGTATACGTACACACAAAAAGCTCCAATTGGAGATTGGCGATACGCTGGAGTTATTTACGCGCGAATTGGTGAAACGGACGTTGCGATAACAACTTCCATAGATTGTGTAAAAATGCTCTTGACGCTGCTATGCGGATGCGTCTATAATAGACGGCGAGGACGAGTAAAAAGCTTGCATTTTTATGCGAGTTGGTGTATAATATAAAAATCTGTAAAGTTTTAACAAAGGATTGCAATACATGCCTAGAAATCACAGTGAAATGCCATCAAGTGGGCAATTTAGTCGGAACGTCAATGAGCGAGGCGTAGAAGATTTATTATCCGGCGCTGATGTTTCTAGTGGAGACACCGGCTCTATTGGCAATTCTGATTCGCGATTTGCCATAACTATCACTCCAGCAGAGGCAGCTGGATTCAGTAGTGGCGCTCATGATACTTCTAGTGGCGGCGCTGCCAACTCCCGCGGTGAATCAGATGTGAGTCATCAGACTACGCCTGAGGGTGCTCGAGATGACTCTGATAGTAATGATAGGCAAACGTCATCAATGTTAAGACCGGCAGCTGAGCAGGCTACGCCCATAATGAGCGGCTCTGAGGTTGGTAAAGAAACGCAAGGGGAAAGTTCCGAGTCAAGTACTGTGCAGCCAGAATCTCAGCCTGAGTCAGTATCCAGCAGTGAAGACGACAAGCAAACGTCATCAACGCCAAGATCAATAGCCGAACAGTCTGCATCTATAATGAGCGGCTCTAAGATTCATGAAGAGATGCAAGGAGAAAAGTTCAATCAGGAAACTCAGGAGCTTATAAATAGTGACGGAGTTGCCTGGGCGATTGCGAGTGCGCTAAAAGATGCAGCTAAGACTAGGTCGGAGAAAATCAGAGGTGAGGCTAGTACGTACATAGGTGCCGTGGACGCAGTTCTAAAAAGGGCAACCAAACGCCAAGGTCTTCCGTCTGATAAAGAGGAAGTTGATAGCTCTGTTCGTGATGTATTGGACAATAGTCCAGGGCTTCGTTATGTGGTAGAGGCTTCCGCGCGCAGAGGCAGTATGAGTAAGTCTGAACTCGATGAACTTGAAGCTAAGCTTTTGCGGTATAATAGTTTTCTTGCTAAGTCGCAAGCTGCTCTTAGTTTAGACGAGTCTATACCGTCAGTTAATGTTCCGTCTAAGTTTGAAGGGGAAATAAGCCCGGGTTCCGAGGCGCAGGCTTCAGGCAGCAGTGATAAGCAGAAGCCGCAAAGAGAGAACGATAGCAGTGATAATAGTGAGTCCACGGTCGTAGATAAAGATCGCAATACTAAAGAGACTGAGAATGATAAAAATACGATTCAGAATAGTATAAATTTTATCAACCTGCAGTTAGATTTTTGTAGTAATGCACTCAATAGTGACTCTATTAGTGGAGAACTGAAAGAAAGCCTTAAAAAGCACATAAAGATGTTTGAGGAGAGTAGAGATACGCTGCAAGAACAGCTGGGGGATACTGATAAAGGCGAGAAGTCTAGGAAAGCGGAGGCAGAGGCTAGCAAGAGCTTGGATAAATCAGATAAGGGTGTTGATGACGAGCAAACGCCGTCAACGCCAAGATCAGCGGCCGAACAAGCAGCCGAGAAGGAGGAACAAGCGAAAAGAGAGCGTGAACAGGAGCAAGAAGATTATAATGCTGCGCTTGCAGATTACGCAAGGCTGAGATCTGAAGAGGAAACTAAGGGTAGCTTTGCTTCAGAAAAGCTACGTCCACTTAAAGGATTAATTGGACGAATATTCGGAAGAAAGAATGGAACCGAGTCAAGGCATAGTAAGCGAGAAAGAGAGATTATTGAGGCGGAAAATAGATTAAAAAAGTCCGCTCTAAAAATCGCAAAAAGGCGGGCTGAGGCTGCTGAGGCTGTGCTTCCCAGTGAAGATGCTGCTCAAATGAGAGCGGACTTAATGGTTGGCGCGCTGCATAAGTTATTGGACGTAGACGTGCGCCAGGCGATCAATAATGAGATAGCGCAACAGCAGGAGAAGCGCGGATTTATGGACAAGAAATTCCTTGTTCCTATGGGAAGGTGGTTAAGCAAGGGAGGCAAGTGGACAAGGCGAGCTAAGAACTTTGGTGTGGGCATCACTGCTGGTGTATTTGCGCCTATTGGAATTCTAACGGGGGTAGCAGCGGCTGCGACTAGTGCAGCCGTCCATCGTGGTTCACGTCTGGCGGCTATTGACGAAAACCTTAAGCGTCATCAAGACGCTCAAGGAAATGCAATAGCGCAGTTGAGCGGCGAAGAAGTTATGCGGAAATATGATTCCTATAGGAACCAATCTACACCTGATACTGCCATTGGAGATGGTATAGCAGATTTTGCCAGTTGGATGCTGGAGGCGCAGCGCGGCATGAGCCATGATGATGCTAAGCGTTCTATGAAAGAAGCGAGGAAGAACGTGGCGATGATCGGTTTGGGCTTTGGGTTAGGCAAGCTAGCAAGTCTTGGTGCAAATATGCTTCTGGATAGTACAGATACTTCGGTAACCCTTAAAGGAACGAAGCCGGGTAACGTTGAGGTTCACGATATTCCGAAGGGAGCGGAGAAACCTACAGAGTCTCTTGTGGATCGGCTACATGATGCTGCGAACGTTAGTAAACCCGACGGTGATACTTTGTGGGATATTGTAGCGAACGAGATCGGTTCTGATAAAGCGTCAGGAGCAATATATAAGGTGACAGATGCCTTAGAGCAAGCCGGACATACAATAGAATGGATCAACAAAGGTACGGATCATGCGCAAGTATTTATTGATGGTCGTGACGACGTGTCTTATTTATACAGTATGTACAATGTGGGTAAAAGTTTACTCGGGCAATGATGGTAAGATAAATAAAAAGGAGATGATAAGTGTTTGATATCGATGATGCTTTATTGACGAAGGTTGGCTACAATATAGCGATAATGACAGAGAATCAAAAAGACGAGTGTAAGCGAGAAATCCAAGAGGAGCTAAATCAGCGAGTAGCAGAGTGTTTCTTGCCAAAATTGAGCGAAGACGAAATCGTTGAGTTTGAAGATGTGCAAAGTAACCCCGATCGCACGCGACGCTGGTTGGAGGAATTTCACGGCGACTACGCGACGCGCGAGGACTACAAAGCAGTGCGTCAGACGATGGACAGCGACGAAGAAGCGATGAGCTTTTATGCGACGGCGCTGTGGCTGCGTTATGCAATCCCTGGATATCACGATATGATGCAAGAAATATTTGATGATTATATTGGGGGGCTGATTGACATGCGTAACGAGGTTAATAAGCAACTCGGACTTGTTGCATAAGTAACGTAAGCTTTATATACTAAAGGGAGAGAAATGGAGGGATAATGTTTCAGCTAGACGATAATTTTTTGCAAGAAGTGGGGCTTGGTAGCTTGCCGGATGATCAAAAAAAGGCTTTTTTGGAGCATTTTCGCGAGCAGCTGGAGATGCGCGTTGGTACGAAGTTGAGCGATGGGCTAAGCGACCAGCAGCTTGATCAGTTTGAGTCGTTTATTGACCGTAAGATCGATCGCGTCAACGAGTGGTTGGCGGCGAATGTGCCGAACTATGAGCAGGATAAGGTGTACCAGCAGCTTCGCGCGAGCGCACCTGAGGGTATACCGGAGGATGCGCTGCTGGCTGAATATGCAAGTCTGAAGTGGCTCGAAATGAACCGCCCGAATTATCGAGACGTTGTCGCGCAGACGATGAATGAGCTGAAGCAGGAAATTATCGCGAACCGTGATGCGATTTTGGGCGGCGACACGTCTGCTGCGTAGATGTGAATTATTCTCGCTTTTGTAAATAATTTCAGGGAAACACTACTAAATAGTGCATTAAGTAACCGTCTAGTAATAGTTAGGCGGTTATTTATTTATGTTTTTGATCAAATAGAATAACCGCGTAAGAACGCGTCGGCAGACATGGTTTTGCCGCTGGGCGCAACAAGCTCGTCAACTGATAAGAATGCACCGTTTGCGCATGGTAAATCAAGAGGTGTTTTTGCGTTCATAGTAGCGTGTGCTTTGGTGACGATGAGTTTATGTGAGCCAATAGCGACACGTGAGCGCGGAAACTCAAGATGAGCGCGAATGCGCGCCTCGGCTTGATCTGGAGTAAGTATAGCTAAATCAAGGTTGGTATCATTGCGGCTTAGCAGTTGGCAGTAGGTGGCGTTGGTGCTATCTTGCGGCGTCGGCTGGAGAGTACCATTTAAAATGTCGGGTAGCTTTGTGGTAAGAATTGTTGCGCCGATCTGACCGAGCGTCTTGTATAACTCAGGACGAGTCTCAGATTGATTCAGGCTGTAGGGTATTTGATAATAAATTGGTCCGGCGTCCATGTCTTTCGTAAGCTGCATAAGTGTCACGCCTGTGGTTTTATCGCGGTTGGCAATAGCGGACTCAATTGGTGATGAACCGCGGTACTTTGGCAGGAGAGAAGGATGGACGTTGATGATGCCAGGAGTGAATAGATTGATAGCACTTTGCGGAATAATTTTGCCGTAACTGACAAGCACGCCGGCAGGATTTTTTATTAATTTTATATCATTTATGATATTTTTGAGTTTAGTCGGTTGCCATACGGGTATATTATGCTCTGCGGCGTAAACTTTGACGGCGGGTGCAGTGAGTACGCGATGGCGCCCACGCGGCGTGTCTGGTTTGGTGACGATGGCAGCAACATTAAATCCGTTTTCGATGAGCGCACGCAAACTGTATAAGCTGAAATCTTCAGTCCCGAAAAAGATAAGCGGCTGCTTAGTCCCAGAGGTCGTGGTTATCTTTGACATGCGTATTATAGTCGAGCGGATCAAGCTCGCCCTTGTCATTTAGCCGGTAAAATGCATCGGTTTTATCGCGGATGTGGTCGACAAATACGATACCATTGCAGTGGTCGATTTCATGCTGAATGACGCGCGCTAAAAATCCTTCGGCTTTGATGCGGATTTCGTCGCCGTCAATGTTTATTGCTTTGACGCGAATGCGATTATAGCGCGGTACTTTACCGTAAAAATCGCGCACACTAAGGCAACCTTCATAGTCTTCAATAAGCTCGCCTTCGTATTTTATAATTTCTGGATTGATGAGAGCGATAAATTCTTGATTTTCTTTGTTATCAAAGTCGTTACGCACGATAATAACGCGATCAAGTCGGTCAATTTGTACAGCGGCGAGCGCGGCGCTGATTTCGTGTGGACGCGACGCCTCCCAGTCAATACTTGCATCAGTCATGTCTTTAACGAGCTGGCGAACCTCTTCGGTGATGACGTGAACTTTCTGCGATTTTTGACGCAGATGAGGGTTTGGCAGAGTAATAATAGATTCTTTCTTCACAACTCTGTATATTATAACAGATTCATCGGGTCAATGTCATACTGCCAGTGCGTGGATGGTAGCTGTGCGATGATATTGAGTAGGGTGGTGCGTATTGGAGATTTAACGACGATTTGCCAGCGGTGGGTATTGCGTTGCCGTTCGTAAAAAGCGGGGGTTGGACCAAATATGTATAGATTTGGGTAATCTGTGCGAAGTTTTCTAGCAAGTATTTGGGTGTTATTGATAGCGGCTTTTTCGGTTCTGTAGATGCACGTGAGTTTGAGCAAATAAGTAAATGGCGGAAAATGGCTTTTACGGCGCCTGGCAAGTTCGGTAGCATAGAAGGCGGCGTAATCCTGTGTAGCGCCAGTACGAATTGTTTCGTCGTGCGGTTGATATGATTGGATGATAACATTGGTTTGCTGATTAGTGCGCCCGACACGACCGACAACCTGTGACAAAAGTTGAAAGGTGCGTTCGCGTGCCATAAAGTCGGGCAAAGCAAGCCCGGTGTCCGCCTGAATTACGCCAACAGTACTAAGGTGCGGTAGATCAAGCCCTTTAGCGACAACCTGCGTACCGATAATGATGTCAATTGTGCCGTCGTAAAGCTCTTGGTAACGTTTCTCAAGCGTATGCGCGGCAGCAGTATCGCCGTCAAAGCGTGCAACGGTTGCGTGCGGGAAGAGTTTCCTGATCTCTGCTTCAACGAGTTTCGTGCCGATGCCTTTATGAACGATGTCAGTTTCGCGACAGTCGGGACAAGAAGTTGGAACAGGCGCTGTGTTGCCACAAATGTGGCATTGCAATATGTGCTTGTCGATATGAAGCGTGAATGGCACGAAGCAGCGCGAGCAAGTTGCAGACCAGCCGCAATTAGTGCAGAGTGTTGTACTGGCGCTGCCGCGACGGTTATGAAAAAGGAGTGTTTGTTGTTTGCGTTCAAGTGAGGCTGTGATGTGGGCAATGAGTGGGTCGGACAGAAAACGATGTTGAACAAAATTTGTTTTTGATGTCATATTTATGATGTCGACGTGCGGCGGCGGAGCGGCTTGTGCGCGGCATGGGAGTGTAATGATCGAGCTATTGGTGTGTGTGGCAAGGTAATACTCGCTGATGAGTGGTGTTGCTGAACCTTGAATGACGGGTGCGCCATGATGCGCACCAAGCGTGGCGGCGACACGCAAAGCCGAGTATCGTGGCGATTGATCTTGCTTGAAGCTTGGCTCATGCGCTTCGTCGATGACGATAGCGCCAATGTGGGCAAGTGGCAGAAAGAGTGCTGAACGCGGACCGATGGCGATACGCGGAATAGTACTTTGAAGAGCATCAAGCCAAATTTGATGGCGTGCAGACTCGGTTTGCTGTGAATGGGTTAGCAGAATATTAGAAAAATGTTGTTCAAATTCAGCGATAAGCTGTGAAGTGAGGGCGATTTCTGGCACGAGTACAATAACAGATTTCTGCTGTGCCATGATGTGTTTGGCATAGGCAATGTAGACAGCGGTTTTGCCGCTGCCAGTAACGCCATGCAACAAGACTGTCCCGCGTGTGCGCTGTGTGAGCGTATCAACAGCAGCTTGCTGGTCTTTGTTGAGCAAATAATGTGTTCGATCTCGCGAAATTGTTTGGTGGGAATGCGCTACCATGCGGCGTTTTTTTGTGAGACCGCGTGGTAAGATTGTCTGCAGTGTGGTTGCAAGTGGTGTGGCGTAGTAGCGAGCCATCCATAGAGCAGTTTTGAGCAATGGATTTGGTAATGGTGAAATATCAAGCGCATTAGCAATAGCACGCGTCTTGTATGCTGGTTTTCGCGTGTGTTTTATAACGATGCCGGTTAGCGATAATTGACCGACGGGAATAATCACGGGTTGTCCGATTTGTAGAACCTGTTCGCTATGGTAAGTAAAATAATCACTGCCGGCGCGGATAATCTTAGTCGGTGCAACATCATAATAGTGCATATATGGTATTATACCTTGCATAGACGAGAGGGCGACTGCTACTATAAGCGTATGTATTTTGAAAGCAGGGCACAGGCTGGGCGGTTGCTGGCGGCACAGGTTGTTGATAAGTATCGGTATGAGAACTGCGCAGTTGTAGCACTGACAGAAGGCGGTGTGTTAGTTGGTGAACAGATTGCGGCGCAGTTACATTGCGTACTGATGATGCTCGTGACGGAGAGTATTGACGTACCTGGCGAAAATTTGAGCTTTGGTGCAGTGTCGCAGCGCGGAAATTTTACATATAACAGCGAATTTTCGACAGGAGAAATTCAGGAATATACAAGCGAATTTCATGGTTACTTAGACGACCAGAAGCGTGAAGCGTATAGTCGTATCAACCGGCTGATAGGCGATGGCGGCACGATTGACGATAGGATGTTGAAAGATCGTGTTGTATTTTTAGTGTCGGATGCGCTAGCTGACGGTGCAGCGCTGAGCGTAGCGTTTGATTTTTTGAAGCCGATTCGAATAGAAAGGTTAGTTGTAACGACGCCGATTGCAACGGTGTCGGTGGTGGATCAATTACACGTTACGGCGGACGAATTGCACGTGCTTGATGTGAAAGAAAATTACTTGGGAGTGAATCATTATTACTCCGACAATACGGTTCCGACACGCAAAGAAGCGATTCAGAAGATCAGCCAGATTATTTTGAATTGGCGGTAAATATGGTACGCCAAGTGGCTTGAATTGCATCTAGAAAAAATGTAGAATAAAAAGCAACAGTGGTATTAATAAAAAGCAAGAAAGGCTGTTCACGTGCTTGATGTATTTATAACCTCCAGGGTTCGGCGAAAGATCGTGGTGGTATACGCAAAATATCCAGATTTTCGTACGCATGTGCGCGGTCTCGCTAAGCTGATCAAAGAAGACCCGGGTAATATCCAGCGTGAGTTACGCCGGCTTGAAAAGGTGGGTTTTTTGATGGCTGAAAAACAGGGCAATACACGGATTTATTCAACCAACAAGCAGTTCCCGATTTTTAAAGAGCTACAAAGCATCGTGATTAAATCGCAGCAGCAAGCAAGCAGCAATCGACCAAAACGGACAACGTCTGATATTCAACCGCGATGACGCTGTTTGAACGGATTTTAGCAGCACGCGGATTAAATGACGTGTCGGCGCGCCAAGCATTTTTATCGCCGGATTATGCGGCAACAAAATATGATCCATTCCTATTATCAGAGATGGATAAAGCGGTGGCGCGGTTAGTGCTCGCGCGCCAACATCAGGAGAAGGTCGTTATCTATGGCGACTATGATATTGACGGACTGAGCGCGACGGCATTGTTGTTGGATGCATTTCATAGTTTTGGGTTTCAACATCTTGACGCATTTATTCCAAACCGGTTTGTCGAAGGTTATGGCATGACGATTGGTGCAGTTGATAAGGTGCGCGATATGGGCGCGCAGCTGATTGTGACGGTGGACTGCGGTAGTTTGTGCCACACGGAGATTGCATACGCAGCTGAGTTGGGTATTGATACAGTGGTGACAGACCACCACAATATTGCGCCGACACGCCCGCCAGCAGTCGCGACGGTTAACCCTAAATATGCTGATCATGAGTATCCATTTCGTGATTTGTGTGGCGCGGGCGTGGCGTTTAAACTCGTGCAAGCACTGCAGACGCGGCTAGACGGGCTGCCTGACGGGTACGAAAAATGGTTACTTGATTTAGTAGCGTTGGGGACGGTATGTGATATTGTGACATTAGCGGATGAGAACCGGGCAAACGTGTACTGGGGGTTGGAAGTGCTGAAGAAGCAGCGGCGTACCGGGCTAAAAGCATTGATGGCAGTGAGTGGCATTGAACCAGAGACGGTAAACGCACGGCATTTGGGGTTTGGGTTAGGTCCGCGTATGAATGCGGCGGGACGGCTAGATACGGCGCAGCATAGTTTGGATATGCTGACAGCAACAGACGGAATAGAGGCACTGGCGGCAAGTGAAAAATTGGAGGCGTTTAATGTTGAACGGCGTTCAATTCAGGATGAGATTTTTAAGCAAGCTTGTGAACAAGCGGATGGTATGGCGGATGACCGCGTGCTGGTGGTGGCGAGCGAAGGCTGGAATCATGGCGTGATTGGTATTGTGGCGTCGAAGTTAGTCGAGACGTATAAAAAGCCGGTATTTATTATTGGTATTCGCGGTGATACGGCGACAGGTTCGGCGCGTAGTTTTGGTAATTTTTCAGCAGCGGATGCGGTACGTGCTGCCGACGATATTATCTTGCGCGGCGGTGGGCACGGCGCGGCAGCAGGCGTGACACTTGAGACGGCGCAGATCCCAGCGTTTCGCAGGCGGGTCAATGAGTTTTATGATAGTTTGAATTTGATAAATCAAACGTCTTTTTTACAACCACATGCCGATGTTGAAATTAAAGATTTTGCAGAAATAACAGAAGAATTAGTTGAGCAAATCTCTCGAATGGAGCCGTTTGGCAACGGCAACCCTGAGCCGATTCTAAAAATTACGCATGTGGTAGTTGCAGGCGTACGGCGTATGGGTGCAAATGGACAGCATGTGAAAATAGCACTGCGTGATGCAAGTGAAAAGACGCTACAGGTGCTCGCATTTAACGCGCCGGAAATGTTCTTTCGCGAACCGGGCGATGAGATTGCGGCATGGTTTCAGCCAAATATTAATGAGTGGAACGGCGTGCGGACGGTTGAAGGGCGATTGCTGCACGTTGAACTACAACGCGATCTTAAACTATAATGGAATAGGAAATAGACTCTTTGGTAAATGTTAGTTGGTGCTTTACTAAATAATATTTATGACGAAGTATCGCTCTTAGGTTACGGGTTTATAGAAATATAGCCATAACAAGGGAGATGGCACTGATGCTGGCAAACTTAGCTTATACAGGAGAGCATAGCTAGACGATCGTAGATGTTGGAGCTAAATAGATGATGCATCCTTGCAGAAAATGGATGACGAGAGCTAACCAACCAGAGTTGTTTTTAATGGTTTATGGGGCTACTTACGTTTTACGATTATTCTGGGTCGGTTGATCGCACTTTAGCTCAATGGCATTGCTTTTTTATGAAGATTATTCTATAATAAAGCATTATGAGCGAACGATATCCTTCAATATTAGCTACACGGTTAGGTGTAGAGCATAATGTGACGCGGATAGGCGTACCTACGGAAGAGCGTATACTCAAGTCTGGAGAGAGCGGAGAGATTTCGTGGATGGGGTGGTATCTCGGTTCTGTGGCGACAAAAGATGGCGAAGAACGTATCGCTACTGCTGAGCTCGGCGTAGTGGTAGAGGATGAGCGTCTACGGAGAGAACTTGGTGATAGTGCACTATGTTTTGCATACATACCAAAGCTGATGAGGGTGAATTTGGTAAATGGATCAGAATACGAGTTTAATAATACTATAGTTATGCCGGACGGCTCTCGGAAAAGGACTTATAGACCAATAAAGATCGGGCGAGGGGAGCAGCCGGATCTTCCGTGCTGGATATCGCGTGATCATTGTGAAATTACGCGGATACAAGCTGGTAGTATACGCGTTGACAATCATTCTTCTTCCGATATGCAGATTCTAATCCCGGACATGTCCCGTCACATACTTCCACCGGGTGACTCTCACAACAACGAACCAGTGCGACATATTCGTGCTGACGTAGTTCATAAAGCGGATAAAGACGAAGATGCATACTGTCTAGATAAGAAACATGGTATTCTCAGTGTATTTGACGGTGTCGGTGGATTGGAGAATGGCGCGCAAGCTGCGCGGTTTGCTGCAGGTGCGGTACGTAAATTTGCCGAAGATATGTTAGGCCAAAACGCAGAACGTCAGCCGTTACAAGAAGCAATGAAATGGAACATAGAAGCGCTCAACGCTATATCAATGGCAATTAGAGATAGGCGTATTGGTGGCAGTTCAACTGCAACGCTATCGAGGATTATTAAACAACCTGACGGCAGTAGGTTTCTGACATACGCAAACATGGGTGATTCGCGCATATACATCGTGCGTGATAATAAAGCGTGTCAAATAACGGAGGACGATGGAGAAGGATCTTTTATTACTGCTTCTCTAGGAGGTAGTATTATATCAAAGAAAACACCATGGCAATATGGGTGCGTAAAGATACTTCCGGGTGATACGATTCTTGTTGGTACTGACGGTATTTGGGGTGACTATGGTTCCGATGTCATGTCGGATGGTGAGATATCACTGCTGGTGCAGTCTATGCACGCCAAAGGTGTATACAACCCAAAGCTGATAGCACAGGCACTGCTTGACCGATCTCGCAAGCATGACGATAAGACACTCATTGTCGCAAGCTGTTCGTAAGGATTATTGGTTTGTGGTGCGGTGGCTAGGCGTTAGTTGGTGCTAGTAATTCTCTAATTGTCTTTAAGAGGTTTCAAGGACTCTAGGGCTTTTTTTAAGACATTAACACGGGGATCCCTTTCTTAATAGTTATTACTAGGGTATTCTAGTTTAGCTGATTGTACCTTAGTGGTACGGTCAACTTAATTGTGAGAAAGTTTTTATGGACGGATGTATACTAACACACCAACTACAAGATCTATGTAAAGATCTATTACAATATCTACGATTTACGCTTGTTCCATGTTAGTTGACTGTACCCGACGTATACAGGTGATTGCAAAAAATTTCTTCATCTGTTACAATGACAGACGATATGGTACAAGTTACACGGAAAGATGAACGCGAGGCGAACGAAAATATTCTTCGTCGTTTTAACCGTCGCGTGTTGCAGAGCGGAAAACTCGCAAAAGTAAGGGCTTTAATGCGCTTTGAAAAGCCGATTAGTAAAACTGATCGCCGTAACAAAGCAATTCTTCGCAAGGAGCGCAAAGCGGAGAAGCTAGCAAAGATTCGCCTAGGAGTGCGCTAGCAGATGGCGTTAAAGCAACGCATCAGAGATGAAATGAAAGCCGCCCTACTTGGCGGCAATCGTTTTTTGGGTGATACATTGCGTAATTTGAACGCAGCAATCTTAGACGAGGAGGTCAAACAGAATAAGCGCAATGACGGCTTAAGCGACGAAGCGATCGAAAAAGTGATCGCGCACGAGGTCAAGAAGCGGCGTGAGTCGGCGGCGATCTATCGTGAGAATAATCGTGTTGACTTAGCGGAACCAGAAGAGAAAGAGATGACGATTTTGCAGGCGTATTTGCCAGAGCAAATGACCGAAGCGGAACTGCAACAATTAATTGATGAGAAAATTGTAGAGCTTGGCGTGAGTGATTTGCGCAGTATGGGGCAAGTGGTTGGTGCGGTAAAAGCAGCAGCCGGTAATAAGGCTGACGGTGCGATGATTGCTAACCTAGCCAAACAAGCGCTAACGAAATAAATAAACAAAGGAGATTGTAGCGATGATTTTGTTATTTGGTCCGACGGGTGCGGGTAAAAGCATGCAAGGGCAAATGCTAGCGGTGCGCCAGGGATGGAAGTGGCTCAGTACCGGGGAGATGCTGCGCCAGAGCGATGACCCGGAAGTGATTGCGACGCTGAAAAGCGGTGAATTGGTAAGCGATGAATTGACATACCATGTGTTTGAACGCGCTGTGCAGGATGCGCGCGATAAAAAATACCCGAATATCATCGTAGACGGTTTCCCTCGCACGAAAGAGCAAGCGGCGTGGCTTGATGACTATATGGAGCGCATGGACGAGAAAATTGATATCGTCGTAGTGCTAGAGGTGCCAGAACAAGAAATTATGCGGCGCTTAGAGAAGCGCGGACGTATGGAAGATACGCCTGATACGATTGCGCGGCGTATGGCGATATATCGCCAAAAGATGTATCCGGTGCTTGGGATTTTCGCTGAAGCGGGCGTGAAGATTATCCACCTAGACGGTACGGGCAGTGCCGGCGAGGTGCACGATAGGATTTACGACGAGGTGAAGCGCGTATGTCCGAACTAATTACCGGTTTAAAAACTCCTGAGCAAATTCAAGCAATGCGCGAAGGCGGGAAGATTTTAGCGCGGATTTTTGCTGATATCCGCGGATTTGTGCATGCTGGGCAAACTAAACGCGAGATAGATAATTTTGTTGCGCAAAAAATTGTTGGGTATGGCGCGGAAATAACCTATAAGACGCCAGAAGTGAACTTTCCAGGTGCGATTTGTATTAGCGTGAACGACGAAATTGTGCATGGTGCACCGAATGACGATGTGTTGCAGAAAGGCGACGTTGCTAGTTTTGATTTAGTGATTACCTATAAAGGTATGAAAACTGATTCGGCGTTTACGATGGTAGTTGACGATGAGCCGAAAGGCGCGGTGAAGCATTTGCTTGCGACAACCGAACGCAGCTTGTATGCGGGAATTGATGCGATAAAAGGGCCAGTTCGGACGGGCGATATTAGTGCGGCAATTGAGAAAGTGCTGCGGAACGGCAAACTTGGGATTGTGCGCGAGCTGGTTGGGCACGGCGTAGGATTGCATATGCATATGCCGCCGGACATCCCGAACTACGGACGCAAAGGAACGGGTGTACTGCTGCAGCCAGGCGATACGGTGGCAATTGAGCCGATGGCGACGCTTGGTGGTGAGCGGATCGTCCAGCTGGACGACGGTTGGACCTATGCGACGCGCGACGGCAGCCTAGCGGCGCATTTTGAGCACACGATTTTAATCACCGAGCACGGTGCAGAAATCATTACGCAAGCATAGGCGATTTTATACAGGTTATGCTATAATAACCCTATATGCAAGAACAGTCTCGATATGCAGTTGGTATTGATGTTGGCACAACAATGGTTCGGTGTGTCGTTGGCCATATTGATCCAACGACGGGTACGCCGACAATTGTTGGCGTTGGCCAAGCGCCAAATAGTGGTATGCGAAAGGGTACGGTATCGAATTTGAACGGGCCGGCGCAGGCGATTGATCAGGCGCTTGGTGATGCAGAGCGTATGAGCGGTTACGAAGTAAACGCGGCGACGATTAGCGTGAATGGTTCGCATATTGTCAGTACGAAAGCCGACGGCATGATTGCAGTTGGTATGGCAGATCATGAAGTTGTTGAAGAAGATGTGCTGCGCTTGGAGGATGTAGCGACAACAGGTAAAGTACCGGCGAATCGCGAGATTCTTGAGGTTGTGCCGTTTAGTTATACGCTTGATGGGCAGGGCGGTATTAAAGACCCAGTTGGCATGACAGGTACGCGTTTAGAAATTAATGCGAATGTCGTGTCGGCAATGGCGCCATATGTCGCGAACTTACAAAAAGCCGTTGAACTTGCGACAGTGAAGCCGCACGCAACGATTCCGTCGGTGATGGCGGCTGCTAAGGCGGTACTGAATGAGTCGCAAATTGAAAACGGCGTGGCGGTTATTGATTTAGGCGGTGCGACAACAAGCGTGGCGGTGTTTGAAGAGGGCGATCTGCAGTATGTTGGTGTTGTGCCGAAGGGCGGCGTTAATATTACGAATGATTTGGCGATTGGGTTGAAAACTGATCCGGAGGTTGCTGAGAAAGTAAAGTTGCAACACGCAGCAGCAATAGCGCGCGGCGAGCCGCATAAAGTAAGCATAAAGCACGAGAAGGAAACACTGTTCTTTGACCAAGCAGACGTTGACGAAATTGTTGAAGCGAGACTTGAAGAAATCTTTGAGTTGGTAAATAAAGAGCTTAAAAAAGCAGGGCGCGCCGGTCAGTTGCCGAGCGGTGCGGTGCTGACAGGCGGTACGGCAAACTTAAAAGGAATGGCGGAGTATGCGAAATCGCAACTGGGCGTTGCCGTGCGCATCGGTAAGCCGCATGGATTCGGCGGCGTAGCAGATGAAATTGACAAACCGCACTTTGCAGCAGCGGTTGGGTTGATGCTGGTTGATGCTGATGCGGCAACGGTACGTCCGCATAGTAGTGGTATGTCGAAAAAGTCGGGTGGATTTATTAAATCGCTTCTGAGCAAATTCAAGCCGTAAGTAAAAGAGTGGTATACTAGTAGGTAACGTGAGGAATAGTAAGGGGTATAAGGAGTTGCAATGCCGGAAGTAAAACCAAGTGAGATTGAGACATTTGCAAGCATAAAGGTTGTGGGTGTTGGTGGCGCGGGCGGATCAGCGGTAAACCGGATGAAAGACGCTGGGTTAGTTGGTGTGCAGTTTATCGCGATGAATACTGACGCGCAAGCATTACACAATTCAAAAGCTGACGTTAAAATCCACCTTGGTCATAGTACAACCAACGGTCTAGGTGCGGGAGCAGATCCGGCAGTTGGCGAAGCGGCGGCACGTGAATCAATTGATGAAATTCGCGCAGCGCTTGAAGGTGCTGATATGATATTTGTAACGATTGGTGCTGGCGGCGGTACTGGTTCGGGTGCGGGGCACGTGGTCGCTGAAGTGGCGCGTGACTTAGGCATTTTATGCGTTGGTGTCGCGACGAAACCGTTTAGTTTTGAAGGCGAGAAGCGCCGGCAGAACGCCGAGTGGGCGATCGCACAATTGGGTAAAAGCGTTGACACTCTCATCACGATTCCAAATGACCGGCTGTTGCAGACGATTGATCGCCGAACGCCATTGTTAGAAACATTTAAAATTGCGGATGATGTGCTGCGCCAAGGCGTGCAAGGTATCTCGGAGCTAATTACCGAACACGGGTTAATTAATCTGGACTTTGCCGATGTGAAAGCAATTATGAGCAATGCCGGTTCGGCGTTGATGGGTATTGGTCGAGCGAGCGGCGAAAATCGTGCAGCACAGGCAGCACAGCAGGCGATTGAAAGTCCGCTGATTGAGGTGTCAATTGATGGCGCGAAGGGTGTGCTGTTTAACGTCACTGGTGGCTATGATATGAGTATGGCGGAGATTCAAGAGGCAGCAGAAATCATTACGAGTGCTGTATCGCCGGATGCGAATATTATCTTTGGTGCAACGCTAAAACCTGAACTTGAAGATGAGTTAATTATTACTGTGATCGCAACAGGGTTTGACAGCGAGTTTTTCCAGCAGCAAGCTGAGGCGTTAGGGCAGCCGGCAAGTTTGACGCCGACGGCACCTGCTGTATCGATGGAAGAGTCAAACGTTCCGGTTGATGATGTTGATATGAATCTAGATCCGTCACGCGATGATGCTGCGGCGCAGTTTGCTAGCGAATCAACGACTGACATCTGGAATCAGCCAATGGATGATGACGATGATGACACGCCAGCGTTTTTGCGCCGCCGCAAGAAACATAAATCATCCGATGAATAGGAGGGGAGCTTCCTTGCGATGCATACAATAAAAATTGGTGATAGCCGCGTCCTTGAGTCACGTGAGTCGGCAGATGGAATTACGATTCGTCGTCGTCGCGTAACGCCTGATGGCAAACGGTTTACAACGTATGAGCGTTTTGAGCGTCCAAACTTGGCGGTGATCAAGAAGGACGGTTCGCGTGAGTTATTTGAACGAGTAAAGTTAGCAAACTCAATCCGTCGTTCGGTCGGTAAGTTTTTCAAGTCGGAAGTTGAGATTGAAGAGATTATTGATCGGATTGAAGATCGGCTGTATGGTTTAGGAGAAACTGAGATCCCGTCGCACCAGATTGGTGAGCTCGTGCTTGACGAACTTGCTGCATGTAATGAGGTGGCGTATGTTCGGTTCGCAAGCGTATTTCAAAAGTTTGAAACGCTTGATGATTTTGTGAAAATTCTTGAACAGCGTAAGCGGAGTAAGCAATCCTGATGCGTGTCGTTGTTGTAGCAAAAGATAACACTGATTACAGTCGTCAAGTTGCGACCTTTGTTGATGATATGGCACGCCAGACAGGACATGAACTTGAGGTGCTTGATCCGGAATCGCGTGAAGGCGAATCATTCTGTCGAGCGTATGATATTGTTGAATATCCAACGATCGTTGCACTAAGCGCAGACAGTCAGCTGCAAGCTATGTGGCGCGGTTTGCCGTTGCCGTTGATTAGCGAGGTAAGCTATTATGCCGTCCAAAACTAGCGCTTTGACAGACCGCCAGCGGATTATTGTATTTGGCGTATTGCTTGTCGGATCAATAATCGGACTTGTAGCGTCAATAGTGCTGTCGCACGAAGCGCTAACGATTGCAAAGGACAGTAGCAAAGTGCTTGGCTGTGATTTAAACGCTGCAATGAGCTGCAGTTCAGTAGCAAAACATTGGTCGGCGCATGTTGTTGGTGACATCCCGAACAGTTTCGTTGGCATGGTGGCATACCCAGTATTTATCACGATTGCTGTTGCTGGACTGGCGCGTACGCGATTCCCGCGTTGGTTTATGCGCGCCGCTGAGGCTGGTGGATGGGTGAGTCTGGGGTTTGCGGGTTGGATGTTCTATATGAGCTATATTGTAATTGGCGCGCTGTGCCCGTGGTGCTTGACGACGGATGCAGCAGTATTGCTCGTACTCTTTGCGCTTATTCGCCATAACATGCTGACAGACAACCCGATGATTTCCGTAAAACTGGCGCCGCCTAAAAAATGTATTCAGCAAAATTACGATGTTGTCGTTTTTGTTGGCGTTGCCGTTGTGATATGCGCACTAATCTTGCTCAAATATGGTGACAGGCTGGTGTAATCTTTGAATACTGCTTTTGCGTGCTATACTTAAATACATGAAGCGCAATATAGTTATACGAGCATATCTTGGTCTTTCAATTGTAGTAGTGGGGGTGATTTTGTTGTTGCGTAATCTTCATATTATCTCTTTTGACTACTGGGGAGAGCTATGGGGCGGGTTTCTATCACTCTTGCTGATACTCGTGGGGTGCATGATTCTTGTAAAGCACTCGCGGTGGATTTGGGGTTTGTTATTTTTGTCTGCAGGGGCAACGATCGGCCTCCGCGCACTTCATATCGTTGACGTTAACTTTTGGCAGATTGTATGGCCAATTTTGTTTATCGCTGTCGGTTTTGTAGTATTGTTTTCACTCGTGAAAGGCGACAAAATAGCAAGAACGAAAGCTAAACATATGGCAGCGGTATGGTCGGGACAAAGTGAAAAAGTAGAAGGTGAATATACTGGCGGGACTATTTCTTCGGTATTTGGTGGTGTTGATCTTGACCTGCGCCAGTCTGATATTCAGGACGGCGCGGTTATTGAGCTGTTTGTTTTGTTTGGTGGCGTTGATATTATTGTACCGAACGACGTAGCTATAAAAAATGAGGTGACTACTATTCTTGGCGGTGTTGATGATAAGACTATTCCTGGTGCGAAAGCGAAAAAGACGTTGTATATTCGCGGTGAATGCTTTTTTGGCGGCATTGAATTGAAATAATATCGTTGCTTTTCGCTAAAAAAGCCCGTACAATTAAAGGTAAGGCATCTGAGCGGTTATCGCCCGCGATCTCTCGTACGGGAGAGTGCCCTAGGAAGAACAGCTTTTAGCTCAGTAGAACCTGGCGTTCACTCGGCGTAAACGAGTAATTAAGCGCTGAAAGAATCACTTCTTTTGGAATCGAGATGGTACCGTCCGCATGCATGCTTCTCGCGGATTCTCGAAATCAAGAGAGGTGATTTTTATTTGTAGAAAGGAGAATACGAATGAAATTTAAACACGGTACACGTCGGCGGGCAGCAGAATACGAAAAAGATTGGGTAAAGCGTTGGAAGGCTGACAGGACGTTTGAAAAATCGGTCGAACAGCGTCCGGAGGATAATCATTATGTGTTTTATGACGGTCCGCCGTTTATAACTGGTGTGCCGCACCACGGCACATTGCTTAGTAGTATCGTCAAAGACGCCGTGCCACGTTACCAAACTATGAAAGGTAAGCGCGTTGAGCGCGTGTGGGGTTGGGACTGTCATGGATTGCCGGCAGAAGTGTTTACTGAGAAGAAACTAGGTATTAAAGATCGCCGCGATATCGGTACAACGATTAGCCTGGAAAAGTACATCACGACTGCGCGTGAAAACATGGTACAGACCAGTAGCCTGTGGAACGATACGATTGATCGGATTGGTCGCTGGGTAGATATGGATAATGCCTACAAAACCATGGACAAAGAGTACATGGAGAGTGTTTGGTGGGCGTTTAAAGAGCTGCATAATAAAGGCAAAATTTATGAGGGTGAGCGAGTGCTCATGTATTGCACGCGCGATGCGACGCCGCTGTCAAAAGCTGAGGTGACGATGGATGCAGGCGCATACCAAGACGTGACCGATCCGAGCGTGTATGTACGCTTTCAGCTGGAAGACGGGCGAACACTGTTGGTTTGGACAACGACGCCGTGGACGCTATCGGCAAATACAGCATTAGCAATAAATGCTCATTTGACGTATGTTGAGGTTGAAGTTGAAGGTGAACGGCTTGTGCTGGCGAAAGACTTGCTTGATAAGGCATTGACGAATGAAAAGCATGAGGCACTGCCGTATACGTGTGTTGCTGAATATTCTGGTGAGTCGCTCGTTGGCCTGAGGTATAAGCCGTTATTGGGTGTGCATCGCGGCGAACATGCACACAAAATTTATGCAGCTGAATATGTGTCGGCCGAGGATGGTACGGGCATTGTCCATATCGCGCCGGCATACGGCGAGGAGGACTTTAATCTCGCTCAAGCTAACAATATTCCCGTTGTGCACGTTATTGACGAAAATGGATTTTTCACCGAGGGCGATTGGAAAGGCGAGAATGTTTGGGAAAGCAACAAGCGCATCGCTAAAGAGCTGAAAGAACGCGGCGTCGTTTGGAAGATCGACTATATTCGTCACAGCTATCCGCATTGTCACCGTTGTGGCACGCGCTTGATGTACCGGGCGCACCCGAGCTGGTTCTATGACGTACAGGGGCAGAAGGAGCTAATGCTTGCGAAAAATTCCGAGCAAATTACATGGTTTCCTGAACATCTAAAGCATGGGCGGTTTGAGAAAAATATTGAACAAGCGCCAGATTGGAACTTATCACGCGATCGTTTCTGGGCAACAGCGGTGCCGGTTTGGAAGGCGGTTGACGCAGATGGTAATACGCTGCGCGACGAACAGGGCAATAAGCGGCAAATCGTTGTCGGCTCGTATGCAGAGTTGAAAGAATTAAGTGGCGTAGAACTTGATGATTACCACCGTCCGTGGATTGATGCTATTGAGTTTGACTTGACACCTGAAGGCGATGTGCCTCCAGCTGATTATCGCGGCGAACGTATCCACTATACGCGCATTGATAAAGTGCTGGATGGATGGTTTGAGTCGGGCAGCATGCCATTTGCACAGTTCCACTATCCGTTTGAGAACAAAGCGAAGTTTGAGGAAAACTTCCCAGGCGATTTTGTGGTTGAGTATATTGGCCAAGTGCGGGCATGGTTCTATTATATGCACGTCGTTAGCGTTGGTTTGTTCGGCGAAAGCCCGTTTAAACATGTTGTGACGACCGGCGTGGTGGCGGGCAATGACGGTCGTAAAATGAGTAAAAGCTATGGTAACTTCACTGACCCGAATGAGCTGATGGATAAGTTTAGCGCTGACAGCCTACGTTTTTTGCTGTTATCAAGTCCGCTGCTTAATGGCGAGGACTTTGCGCTACATGATAAAGATGTTGGTGACGTGGCGCGCAAACTTAGTATGATTTGGAATATGTACGATTTCTTCACAATGTATGCTGAGGTTGACGGTTGGGAATTTGACGGTACATTGCAGGATCCGCTTAACGATTTAACAAACCCGCTTGATATTTGGATTGTCAGCCGCTTACACCAGCTGGTTGCGGCAGTTGAAAAGCATATGGATGGATATAATATCCCGGATGCGCTTAGTCCGATTTTGCCATTCTTAGATGATGCGAGTAATTGGTATGTGCGCCGCAGCCGCCGCCGCTTCTGGAAATCAGAGGACGACGCGGATAAGAATGATGCGTATAAAACGCTTCACTACGTATTAGTGCGATTAAGCTATTTGCTTGCGCCGTTTACGCCATTCTTAGCAGAGGAACTGTATCATAATCTAACGGGCGACAATGAGTCAGTTCACTTGAAAGATTGGTTGTCGGCAGGCACGGTGAATGAGCTGATTATTGACGAAATGGCGCGTGTGCGTGAATATATCAATGAAGGTTTGAGCTTGCGCGCTAAGGCTGGATTGAAAGTGCGTCAACCGCTCGCGTGCGTCACGGTTTCCGAGAAAGGTAAGACGTTTGATTTTACGCCGATTTTGCTGGAAGAACTTAATGTTAAACGTGTATTATATGGCGATAATGTTGCAATAGATACAGAGATTACTCCTGAACTCAAGCGTGAAGGTCTAGCGCGCGAAATTATCCGCCATGTCCAAAGTGCACGTAAGAAGGCCGGCTTGAGCGTTGATGACCGCATTACATTGCAGCTAGAGACTGCGGACAGCGAGTTGCGCCAAGCGATTGATGAATGTGCGACGGCAATTACTACAGAGACTCTTGCTACATTTGGCGAAACAGACAAAAATTTATCTACTGTAAAAATTGAGGGCGTCGAGCTATCTATCTGTATGGCGAAACGATAATTAAGGGCGCATAGGAGGGGATAGATAACGAGAAGTGAAAGCATAGCGCTCTTATCTTTTCGGATAGCTTTTAACACGCTAGAATATAATAGTGAATATTTTCGTGTTTTTGCATCAGCTGATATTTTTTGCTCGTACAGGCGGTAGCGATTCGTCATCGGGCGGCGGAGGTGGTGGTGCCCTTGTTGTCCTTGCTGGCTCTGTCGGTATAGCTGTAACGGTTCCTAGCATATTCTTGATATATAAGTGGACGCGTTCTATAGTTGCTGCGTATAGTATAGGCACTATTGTCGGTCTAGCGTTGGCTCCGATAGCATTTGCCATAAAACTGCATCCAAATTTGATCATTGGGTACGTAATGGGTGTTATTGAATGCCCGATTTGCTTGATCTGCCAGGATATACAATCGAAACGTTTTGAGGCGGAAGATCGGCGCAAACATCAGAGGATACAGCAACTTATTAGTCAAGCTGCGGTTGGCGATATACTATGGAATGAGCAGCAGATTATTGAACAGGCAACCATGACATTTAATCGATTCCAGTATGACTGGGAAAAGATGAATTTGCCGTCCATTCAACGGTACACAACGCCGAACTATGCGCGCCATATTAGTCTTATGCTGCGCGCGATGGAGCAAATGGGACGGGTGAATATGATGAAAGATGTTGTAGTTCATAGTGCTATCATCGTGGAAGTTGTTGATAATCCCGGTACGAAACGCGATCGGGTGAGCATAGAATTTTCGGCTCAGGCGAATGATTTATTGGTTGAGAAGGCAACAGGACGGGTGCTTACTTCTACAAATGAACCATTTGTAGAACAGTGGAATTTTGTGCATGGCGGTAGTCTATGGATGCTTGACGGCATTAATCGACGGACGAGCGGCTCAAATCATTCCATAACTGCGCTGCGCAAGTTTGCTACACAAAATAATATGTATTTTAGTTCAGGGTTGGGAAATGTATTGCTCCCGGTGAAGGGTCGACTGTTTAAGCGTAGTTTTTTTATAGATGGCGAGATAAATAATCATATTATTGGTTTTTGGTCTAGTGATTTACTAGTGCAGCTATATGTATATAGAGTTGCGCGTAGTGATGGATATAAAAATTATCTCATTGGTCAAGTGAATCTACCGGCATCGTATAATGGTATTATAATACAACGGCAAGAGCAAAAGGCTAAAGGGCTAATTAAGGCGCCGCGCGGTTATGAGAAAATCTCGTTTGAATGGCCTGATTTTAATCGGCGCTATGCTGTATATGCCACGAGTAGAGATAAGGTGGCTAGCTTTGAACTGCTAAATCCAGGATTTATGGGTTGGCTGTATGACCAAAACCTGCGAGTCAATATAGAAGTAGTTGATAACGTTGTTTATTTCTATGCTGATGTTCTACCGAATGGTGATAAGTATGCGGAGATGATGACTGTTCTGCAGAAAGCATATAAAGAATTAAAAGTGTAAGGAGAAGTATGGAAATTACCAAAGCAATTATTCCGGTGGCGGGTTGGGGAACACGCATGCTGCCGATTACCAAAGCGATCGAAAAGTGCATGCTGCCTGTTGGCAAGCGTCCGATTATTGACTACGTTGTGCAGGATTGCCTAGCGGCGGGTATTCGCGAGTTTATTTTTGTTGTGAGTGAGCAGAGCTCGCAGCTTGAGGCGTACTATCGCAGCAATATTCACCTAAATGATTATCTGCGGCGCAAGGGCAAAGAAGATATGCTGCCGCTTATTGCGCCGCTCAAAGCTAATATGCACTTTGTGACGCAGCCGAGCTACGGAAAGTATGGCACGGCGGTGCCAGTAGCCCTCGCAAGTGATTATATTAACACAGATGAATCAGCGGTTGTACTGATGGGTGATGATTTCATGTATAATCCTGATGGTTCAAGCGAAGTGGCGCGCCTTATTGCGGCGACGCCGGCGGGTGAGTGTAGCATACTGGCGAAAGAAGTACCACACGAAAGCATTAGCCGCTACGGTGCGATTGTCATTGACGAGAGCGGTCATTTTCGCAAAATTGTTGAGAAACCACGCCCTGAAGAAGCGCCGAGCGATTACGCCAATATCGGTAAATATGTTTTGACTAAGCAGGTAATCGATTCGTGTGCTACCATTGCGGTATCGCCGCGGGGCGAGTACGAGCTAACCGATGCTGTTACGCGGTTTGCGCAGGCTGGCGGTGCGGTAAAAGTTGTGCCGGCAGTTGGGCAGCATCTGGACGGCGGGTCGCTTGATGGTTGGCTGTATGCGAATAATGTTGTGTGTGGTTTGATAAAGCACAACCAGTAAAGTATAATCAACTATATGAATCCGCAAATACAGTCACCGCAAGTCATGGGTGCAAACCAAGGAGGGCAGCCCGTGCCGCAATCTTCGCAGATGCTAAGCTCGTACGATCAAATGCCGCTTATCGCCTGCTCTTATGTTAATAAATTTAATAACATGACGATCTTTGGCATGTCTGTCTGTGCTCTTGAGTGGACGACAGCTAATAGGATTCGTCTCATTCGTCTTGATGATGCGACCGGTCGTCCGTTGGGTGTAGAATTTGATATTGACCCATCGCAAGTGACAAAAATATCGCAGAATACCTATATGTTGACGATTGGCATTGGTGGGCGCGACGTTAGATTTGATTTCGCTCCGCGACAGGGCAAGGGTATTGTAGCGCTTGGCATGGCGCTGTTTGGTACGTTAGGAGCGAGTATCGCCTTGGCAAGTCGTACAAACAAAGCGCGTCAAAATGGACTTGATTGGTGGGTGGAAGCGTTGAGAAATGCTGCGCCGTACGCTAAGGTTGTGAATGCTGCCGCTATGCAGGCTTGGATTGGTTTAGGTATAGCGGGTGTTGTTATTTTTCTTGCAATTTTGGCTGGTATAGTATCCGCACGCCTGGACGGCGCCCTTTAAAGAGTCGTTATAAACGTAAAAGGGTGTCTATAGCAATCAGAGACGACAATCTGTACTCTAGGCTTGCGAGAACAGAGAGTTAGAGTGTCGAGCAAGCCTCTTTTTGATGCGATTCGTCTAGCTCGCACTTCACTTGGTCAAGGACGTCTTGCCTGTTAGCTGTTTGATATGGTAAATCGTATTCTTCTGTTGAAGCCAAAAAATTCCCCTGGTTAATGATAACTCCATCGTGTGGCCAAAAAAATCTACATGTACAATTGTTTTTAGTTGAGAATTGCGTAAGTCCTTCAATAACTTAGCAGTGATATCTTTTTCCGAGCGGCTCATCCTGTCTTCTTTAGGGTTTCGTTTGTGGCTAGCGAATACAATAGAATAGCTGATAGATCTACTCTTGTCTTTATCCTCAGGGGGTCTCGCATATATTGCGGTAACTTCAGGCTGCGACACTGCAGTGGAGACTGCGTCAAATGCCAGCCAGCTAAAATCATCGCCGCTGAATCCTTTGACGTCCAGTTTATGCCCATTATTGTCCCATATACGAGACATATTGGGACAGTCCGGGATCGTTGCTCGAATGAACATTTTTTTCACTTTGCTTGCTGAAGATGAAGTCGTTAATGAACTGCACGATATAGAGCCAGCAGGGTGTTGGTCGTCGTAACTTGAGGTCGCCCAAGCGTTAGACATGCCACCCTCTAGCTCGTGCCGTAGAGCAGTGAGTGTAGGCGGAATATCGTTTTGATACTTTTCTATACCCGACAGCGAGTTGCTGATGAACGCCAGTTCGCCGCCGGCATAGGATTGCTTGTATATGACTTTGGTATTGGAGAACTTAGATTGAAAGATCGGGATGGAGCTTTTTAGTATCTCTAAGGCTTGATCGTTCGTCGTATTGTCTTCGCCGACGATCGTAAGCTTTGCCTCAAAACCAAATCCGTTATATCCGAAACCGACCTTAGATACCGCTGACTTGACGTGTGGCAATTGCCTGACCTTACTGACAAGATTATTTGTTTGCATGCCGGCAAATGATGGTCCTAAGGTAGCATGCCCAATGAGATATATAATGCCCGTGAAGAGATAAAGGACATATGCAATGAATAAAAGACCAGGTATAGCGCCAATGCCAATCGCGATACCAATAGCAAGGCGAGATGATTTTTTTCTCGGCGGTATCGGCGGCGGAACTGGTGTGATGATTGGTTGTTGTGCTGGCGGCATAGGTGCTCCCGTTGATTATTCGGTTGTTTGTGTAATTCTACTCTGATTATATCAAAGAGTAGGCGATTGGCTTATATGCGATCACGGTATAGTTTGCTGGAGCATTGTAGAGGGTAACGATCAAGCATAGGTTACATTTGTTGTTTTTGTTATTTTGTGTTATTATATCAAACTATGACTGATAAACTAAACGACAAGTGTGGTAACGGTAAGAGTGAGGAGGCGCGACCGGAAGATGGACGGTTGCATGAAGCGGGAGTAGAAGAAAGTCTTGGTAGTCTTGCGGAATTTGCTGCGATTCTTCTTCGCAATATGGAGAGCTCTGGGAATCTTGATGGTACTGATAGTTTTGATACTGTCTTCTCGCAGAGTAAGCAAGAAACGTATTTTCACCAAGATGTTGCGAAAGCTCTAGGCAAGCTTCGGGAACGCATGACGAATATAGATGATACGTCAGTGATCATCTATCCTGGCAGCAGCAGCGATGAGACGCTTGCGCGCGTTTTTGGTCCTGGAGTGATCCATGTTGATCCGGATGAACATGCAATGGATGTTATGCGGGAAAAAGGGTATAACGTTGCAGAGATGACAATAGAAGAATATGTGAGTAACATGCCGGAAGAAGGTAGGGTTGATGTCGTATTCTCGTATAATTCTGGACTCGTGCCGCAAGAACTGCTAGATAAGATTCCTGTAGGCTGTTATGTCATTGCGAATAACTGGCACGGATCAGCTAACAGCCTAGGCAAAAACCCTCGTGTTACGCTTGTATGTGCTATTGATCCTGAAAGCAAGTCGGGTGAAATAATTAACGAAGAAGAAGCGCAAGCGGCGCTTGGTACTACAACTACTAAGTCTGGAAATATGGATATAGATATAGAGAAAAACCCTAACACGCTATGGCTGTTTGAGAAAAACGACGAGTCTGCTGCTGAGTGAGTGGATAGCTTTAAATACCTCATAGGCTTTCGTCACCTAACGCAGGAGTCTTACGTAAAAAAGAGATCAGGATAATCAATGCATGGGCAGCCACCTACCTTGCACACTACACGGCTCTTTACCTAGTAGGTTTTAGAGAACCACTTCTAGGTTACTATCGTGAATAGTCATAACCATAGCAAAGGAGACTATAGTAATACTAGACAAACGCTAAACAAATCTGAGTCAATGTGGAGTATAGCTAAACGACATATGAATAAGCTCTATAGACAAGCATATAGTTAGCTACTAAATAACTAAGCTTATGTGCGTTATATAAACCTAACCCAATTTAGCCAAACTAAGTCAAGCTAATTTATACTCGACTAGCTACATGAATTATGCAAAAAGGCTTAAGACTATTTTGGGTTGGGTGACTGTATCTGCTATTACTATTTACCCACAAATATTCAAATAGTTTTTTAGCTATTTTCTCAACCTAAAAATACCGGATATCGATATCCGGTATTTTTTATCTATTTTACCCCTGTTATCTTTTATCCTTTTTTCTCTTCCTTTATATATAAATATATAGAAGAGAATTATAGAGGAAAATCATAGAGAATAATTACGAAAAGAATTTAGGCATAAATAAAATATGGAAGCAGTAGATAAACAGACAGACAGGTAAGTAGATAAGTAGGTAGGTAAGCAGGGATAGATATGCTTGGAAGTGTTGTATGGGTGTAGGTTTGGGAGTTGTTAGTGTTCTGTTTTAGGTTGCTAAAATGGATGTATACAACAAGTTGCAATAATTGGTATGCTCTGTTACAATATAACAGATCTGAATTAAATTAACGTTTAAGGAATGAAATGAAAGCAGTCGTAAAGATCTCTGGCAAGCAGTATCTTGTCAGCGAAAAAGAGACCCTGCGGGTGGATCTCCTCCCGGAAGGAACGAAAGAGCTCACCCTCGACGCACTCATGACTATTGACGGTGACAAAGTAGCGGTCGGTACTCCTGTAGTGAAGGGCGTGAACGTAAAAGCGAAAGTTGTTGAAGCATTGGTGAAGGGCGATAAAATTCGTGTTATCCGGTACAAGGCAAAGAAACGTGTTCACAAAGAGAACGGTCATCGCCAGAAGTACTCGCTCATCGAAATTGCAGCAATTAAATAGCAGTAAAAAACTCCTCGTATAATCTCTCGAGGAGTTTTTCATATCTAGAGTAGTTTTTGTCTTCTCAATTCAGCTCATGGTATAATAGGGTCTAAAGAGAGGGAATAGAAACAGCGTGACAACGATTATCGCAGTAACTAATCAAAAAGGCGGCGTCGGTAAAACGACGACGTCAATCAATCTTGCGTATTATTTGGCAAAAAGGGGTAAACGGACATTATTAATCGACTTTGATCCGCAGGGCAATGCGACGAGCGGTCTGTCAATTGATAAGCAATCGCTCGATACGACAATGACGGAAGTGATTATGGGCAAGAAAAAGCTTATTGATGCGGTAATGCCGACCGAGTTTACTAACCTATGGATTGCGCCGACGACGCCGGAGTTGGCAAATGCCGAGGTGGAGCTGACACAGGTGCAGCACCGGTTTAGCCGGCTAAAATATGCGATTCAATTGACGCCGACGCAGTATGACTTTGTCATTATTGATTGCCCGCCGAGTTTAAGTCTGCTAACGGTTAATGCATTGATCGCAGCACAGTATGTGTTGTTGCCAGTGCAGGCGGAGTTCTATGCGCTTGAGGGTTTGGGGCAGCTGCTTGAGACGATGAAACTAATTCGTAAAAACCTTAATCCGACGCTTGACCTGATTGGCGTGCTGCCAACTATGGTTGATAGCCGTACATCACTATCGACGCAAGTACTTGATGAGATTTCTAAGCATTTTCCAGCGAAAGTATTTAAAACGAAGATCCCGCGCAATGTACGGCTTGCCGAAGCGCCAAGCCATGGGCTGCCAATTGGCGCGTATGATCGATTTAGTAAGGGCGCACGCGCCTATAAAGCAGTGACAAAGGAGGTACTTGATCGTGTCGGCTAAAAAGGGTTTAGGGCGAAGTTTCGATTCGTTAATTCCGACAGAGTTGCTAGACGAGTCATTTGATCCGACATCTGAGCAGGATGACCGTGTAAGTGATTTACGCTATATTAAACTCAGTGAGATAACGCCGGATCCCGACCAGCCGCGCCGTGCGTTTGATGAAGTATCGCTTGATGAGCTAGCGGCGTCGATAAAAGAGCATGGCGTGTTGCAGCCGATTGTTGTGGCGCCAGATAAGCAGGGCTACAAAATCGTTGCGGGTGAACGACGATTTCGCGCCTCGCAGCGGGCAGGACTTGAAAAAATTCCGGCATTAGTACGGACGCTGTCAAGCCAGCATAAGTTAGAGCTATCGCTTATCGAAAACTTGCAACGCAGCGATCTGAACCCGCTTGAGACGGCGACAGCATATCTAAAATTGCGCGATCAGTTTAATTTAACGCTTGAGGAGATCGGGCAGCGCGTTGGCGGCAAAACGTCGGCGGCAATTAGCAATACGCTACGCTTGTTGCGGTTGCCGGCGTCGGCGCGCGATGCGATCGTAGCAGGTGATATTCGCGAAGGGCAGGCGCGCCCGTTGATTGGTTTACCTGAGAGTGTGGTTGACGAAATCATTCCGCGCATCATAAAAGAAGGCTGGAGCGCGCGTGCAATTGAAAGCTACGTACGTCGCCAAAAAGCAAATGGGCTGGGTGGTCGTACAATGCGCCAGCCAGCGCCACGTAAGTTGCGTTATACTGAAGAGCAGACGTATTTTGCTGATCGATTTAAAACGCCAGTTGAGGTGCGGACAAATCGCCGCGGTTCAGGACAAATCGTTATTTCATTTCAGGATCATGCGGATTTTGAGCGGATCTCAAAGTTGCTTGGCTAAGAACACGGAAACTAGAATGTCGTTATCTTTGAAAAAGGAAAGAGACGCACTGAAACTGGTCCGACAACGTCGTGGTTAGGAACGAAGCCAAGTCCGGTACGCGAATCGTACGAACTGCTACCAATACGGTTGTCGCCAGCGACAAATAGCACACCTTCAGGTACAGTCGTGTCGACATCGCCGCTTGATGGACTTTGCGGTCCAACGCCACCTCTACGGTACTCGTCGTCGGGATGAAATCCATTTGGGTGCTCGCGATTGTAGACGGTAAGTGTACCGTCTTTGACGGTAACGCGCTCACCGGGGAATGCGATGACGCGCTTCACGATAAATTCATCATGCATGCCGGCTAAAAAACGCGGGTTCTTGAAAACAATAATTTGCCCGCGGTTTGGTACGTACGGTTTATTTTTGAGTAATGCTGCAGTTACGGGCAGTCGGTCAACGATAAGCCGGTCGCCATCGGCAAGCGTATGATCCATACTATGCCCAGATACTGAAAAGCTACGGAACACGTATGTGTTGATTAGCAGTGTGCCGATCAAGACAAGTAAGACGAACCCAATGAAGTTGAGGATGTCTTTTACCCGTGGATGACGCGTCAAATAGCTTGCTTCCATCTTTTTTACTATACCCGCCACGCTCCAAAAAGACAAACGGAAACCATAGCCGCGATGGTTTTATTTTCTGCGCATTTCCGCTATAGTAAACAAGAGCTATGAGTAAACGAGCAGTAGACGGTTTTGTTCCGCGGCGTCAGTTGCCGGAAGTATCGGTAGAGGGTCTAGAACGTTCACCGAGCGGCAATAGTATGCGGCGGCGTGTAACCGCGTCAGGCGCAAACCACACAGGGCTGCCAAAGCCATTATCTTCGCCAGCGCCATCGCGAGCGGCGCAGCGAGCGTCAACTGCCGGGAGATCTGACCGTGCAGATATTGATGCGTCGTTACAGGAAATTGGCAATTTGTCTGATCTTGATGTATCGCCGACACCGAGCGGTCGAAGAAGGCGTGACAAAAAATCTCACAAACCAATATCTCGTCGCCGCAAAATTATTAAACGCGGGATTATTGCATTCATCTTGATTATTGTACTGACCGCCGGCTGGTTCGCATATCGTGCGTTAATGGCGAGCAAATCGGTGTTTAAGGGCGACTTGTTCGGGTTGGTACAGCAGAAACCTCTCAAACAGGATGCGAACGGTCGTTCAAATATTCTTATTCTCGGTACATCTGAAGATGACGAAGGGCACGAAGCAGGGTATCTAACTGACTCGATGATGGTGCTAAGTATTGATCAAAACAAGAAGAACGCATATATGGTCAGCGTTCCGCGCGATCTATACGTGAAGTACGGACGCGCCTGTGACGCGGGGTATGCAGGCAAAATTAATGTGTATTTCAATTGTGTGAACAACGATTGGAAGTCAGATAGTGCGGAAGATGAGCGTCAGAAAGAAACGCGTTCGTTTGTGGGTGAAATTCTAGGTATGGATCTGCAGTATAGCGTGCATGTAAATTACTCGGTGATGCGTGATTTAGTAAGCGCAATCGGCGGCATTAAAGTGAATATTGAAAGCCGCGATCCGCGCGGAGTGATGGATAGCAACTTTGATTGGAAATGCGGTACAACGCGGGCAGAGAGGCAGGAACGTTGTCCGCGCGGGCATTACATTAGCTATCCGAACGGCGAGGTTGAACTTGATGCTGAACATGCTCTGTATCTTGCTATGGCGCGCGGCGATATCGCGCCAACCTATGGATTTGAGCAGTCGAATTTTGACCGCGAGAAAAACCAGCAAAAAATTATGATGGCAATCCGCGAAAAAGCGCTTAGCACGGGTACGCTCACTGATTTCTCGAAAGTCACGAAACTCGTTGAGGCAATTGGCGCGAACCTGCGTACGAACTTTGAGACAGGCGAAGTGCGAACGCTTGTTAGCCTAATGCAGTCGATTAAACAAGATGAGATCAAAAGCGTCAGCCTCGTTGACGCTAATCCGGCAATTCTAACAACCGGTACGGTTGGCGGTGCGAGCGCGGTAGTGCCGGTGGCGGGTACGTATAACTATAGCGGTTTGCAGGCGTACATTAAAAAGCACATTTACGCAACGGCGATTACGAGAGAAGAACCGCGCGTCGTTGTCCTTAATGGCTCTGGAATTGCAGGAGTGGCGCAGGCTGAAGCGACCAAGCTTGAAGCGCTTGATATATCGGTCAACACAGTTGGTAATGCGCCGAGCGGACAAACATATTCGTCAAATAAGATATATCGTGTGGGTGAAAAGGTAAAATCAGCGACCGAAGAAAGACTAAAATCACTCTACCATACGAATATATCACCCGGAAACGAGTTATCGGGCGTGGTATATAATGCGAATACTGATTATGTGATTATCATCACGAAGGCGCAAAGCTCGAAAACCAGTAATTAAGCATGGATTCATAGTATAATAAAAGACGATGGATTTGATAAAATCGCACAAACACCGCTCGCGTATTAGTGAAGCGATGTATATTTTACTCAATGTATTGCTTGCTCTTGCGATGTTCGCTGTGACATACGTATCTGGATCGCCGTGGATCGCCGTAGCACTTGTATCTATGAGCAAATGGCGCGTCTTAGCGGTACGTCCGCGATTTTGGTTGGCGAATCTGATTACAAATACCGTTGATCTTATTGTTGGGCTAAGCTATGTGACGCTCGTATATTGCATGATGGGGTCGGTTGGCGTGCAGGTGGCATTGACGGTGCTCTATATCGTGTGGTTATTGATCATCAAGCCGCGTTCAAAACACACCTACGTTGTTGTGCAGGCAGGAGCAGCGCTTTTTTTGGGATTAACCACCGTTTCTATGATGATGTACGAGTGGAATCCGGCGTGTTTCGTTGCAGCGTCGTGGATCATCGGCTGTATCGCTATGCGCCACGTTATAAATACATACGATGAACCGTATAGTAATTTATATAGTTTCGTTTTTGGTGTCGTGACGGCAGAATTGGCGTGGATTTCGTATCACTGGATGGCGGCGTATGCAATTCCAGGCTTGAGTCCGATTCGGCTATCGCAGTTTGCCTTGTTTACGACACTGTTTTATTTTGTTGCTGAACGGGCGTACCGCAGCTATCATGCGTATGGCGAGGTGCGCCGTAACGATATCATACCGCCTGTCGTACTTACTGCGCTTGTTGTGATTGCTACCTATGTGTTTGCAGTTATTTATGGCAGCGACGCGCTTTAAGGTGGTTTTAAGCTGTATTTTTGAAAATAGTCCGAAGAAAGGTGAGTAGTATGGCAAATACGAATAGCACATCAAAAACAACAAAGCATAAAGCGACTGCGCCGCATGCCGTGCCGGCGCCTCCGGTTTTAGAAACTATTTCGCCGGTTATGCAGTCAAAACGGTCGCGCCGCGCACTTCCGTGGATTGTCACATCGGTGATTCTTTCGATTGCGCTCGTTGTAGGCGCAGCTTCAATAGGTGCGTATTTATACGCGACTCACCGTAGTACTGCTGTATTAACACCAGCACGCGATGGTAATACAACGGCGACAGCGAGTGAAGCATCAGTTTCAAACGTGATAGAAAAAGTGTCGCCAAGCGTTGTGTCGATCGTAACAAATACGACTAAGCGGACAATATACGGTGCGGCGCAAGCTCGGGCGGCAGGAACAGGAATTGTCATTAGCCGCGATGGCTATATTTTAACGAATCGTCATGTTGTCGCTAACGCAAGTACTGTGCAGGTTGTGCTGGACGACGGTACGGCGTATGATGATGTGAAGATTGTCGGGGTGGATCCATTGAACGACGTAGCCTATTTGAAAATTAATGGTGTTACTAATCTACGCGCTGCCGAAATTGGCGATTCATCTACGGTGCGCACAGGCCAACAAGTTGTCGCGATCGGCAATGCGCTTGGCCAGTATCGCAATACAGTGTCAAGCGGTATTATCTCGGGCAAAGGGCGATCGCTTTCGGCAAGCGATGAAGCGGGCGGATCAAACGAATCGCTCAGTGACATGTTCCAGACCGACGCAGCGATCAATTCGGGTAACTCGGGTGGGCCGCTGTTGAATTATGCCGGGCAGGTTATCGGCATTAATACGGCGGTTGCTTCGGGTGCGACAGGGATTGGTTTTGCAATTCCGATTAATGCCGTGAAAGGAACGATGAAGAGCGTGTTAGCGGGCAATCGTGTCAAGCGTGCCTATATCGGTATTCGGTATGTTGACATTACGCCGGCATTGGCAAAACGCTATCACTTGCCAGTGACAAAAGGCGCGTACGTAGCAAGCGATAATAGCTCAAGCGTACAACCTGGTAGTCCGGCGAGCAAAGCAGGTATTCAAGACGAGGACATTATTACGAAGGTAAATGGCACGGCAGTAGGCGAGAGTAATGGGTTTTCTAGCCTGATTGGCCAGTACACGCCAAATGACGTCGTGGAATTAACAATTTTGCGTGGCGGTAAAGAGCAGACTGTTAAGGTTACGCTAGGTGCCTACGCTGAATAATTTTAATTATATTTTTGAAACACGAGGCAAAATCCATCAGTGGCACGATGAACGAGCTGTAGCCTTGATGCTCTAGCTATAATTGCTGTATGCTGTCGCGGATCGGCTTCAAGGTAAAGCCATCCGCTATTATTCAGCGCGGTACCCGTTTGAGCAAGCAGCTTATTAATCAGCGCTAGCCCATTGTTGCTCGCAAAGAGTGCCTCAGCGGGTTCGCAATTTGTTTCCGGCGAGCGCTCCCATGACGCGTCAACGTACGGAAGATTCGCAATGATACCGTCAAATGTACCGAATGTGGCGCTTAATAGATCGCTCTGTATAATGTCGACGTGCGCGTGTAGCCTTGTTGCATTTTCGCGCGCTACCGCAAGTGCGTGGCGGCTATTATCGGTAAGCGTGACGTCAAGTGCTGGTATTTCCAACTTTGCCGTAATTCCCAGGCAGCCGCTTCCCGTACCAACGTCGACGAGGCGCCCAATGTGTGGTTCGTATTGACGTAGGCAGGTGATAATTGCCTCTGATTCCGGGCGTGGAATCAGCACGCTTGGCGTCACTTTAAATAATCGGCCATAGAAATCCTTGTGCCCGATGATATAGGCGAGCGGTGTTCGGTCAAGCCGCAGTTGCAGCCTCGCATGAGCGATTTCGAGTTGGCGTTCAGTCAGCTGTTCATCGTTATGTGCGTGTAGCCATGTGCGATTTTTGCGCACGGTATGCGCCAATATCAGTTCAGCGTCAAGTAGCGCGCTTGTAATGCCGGCATCTGCAAGCATTTCTGCGCTATCGCGCAGCCAGGCTTGAATTGATGTCGGGATGTTCGCGACTGCCATCTTATGTGGGATTGTACATGATGTGCGTAGCTAGGGCAAATCTTTTATTTATTGTGTATGCTGTGCTTTTAGTTCGCGCTCATACGCTTGTAATCGCTCAATGATATCGTCAATATCACCGTTCATCGCTGCCGGAATATTGCTGCGGCTATAGTGAATGCGGTGGTCGGTGATGCGATCCTGCGGAAAATTATACGTGCGAATTTTTTCACTGCGATCCCCCGTACCGACGAGCGCGCGCCGTTCAGCGGACAGTTTTGCATTATCTTCGTCGATTTTCATTTGGAGTAGGCGGCTGCGCAATACGCTCATCGCTTTTTCGCGGTTCTTGATTTGCGATTTCTCGTCTTGATTTTGTACGACTAAGCCGGTTGGCAAGTGGGTAATACGTACGGCGGAATCGGTGGTATTGACCGATTGTCCACCATTGCCGCTTGAACGGTAGATATCAACGCGTAAATCTTTCGGGTTTATCTCAATGTCAGTTTCTTCTGCTTCTGGTAATACCGCGACAGTGGCCGTACTGGTGTGAACGCGTCCTTGGCTTTCGGTAACGGGTACGCGTTGTACGCGGTGGACGCCGCCCTCAAACTTAAGTCGTGCATACGGTGAGTCGCCGGAGATTTTGAAGATAACTTCTTTGTAGCCACCAGAATCATTGGCAGAATCGCTTAGCAGCTCGGTTTTGTAGCTATGGGCTTCACACCAGCGCAGGTACATGCGGTACAATTCAGCGGCAAACAAGCTCGCCTCATCGCCGCCTGCGCCCGCGCGGATCTCCATGATGATATTCTTTTCATCGTTCGGATCTTTTGGTGTAAGTAATATAAATAGATCCTCTTCAAGTTGTGCTAACTTTGCTTCGTCTTCAGGAATTTCTGCTTTGGCAATTTCGGCAAGCTCATCATTGCCAGTAGCAAGCTCTCTCGCTTCGGCAAGTTGCTGCTCAACCTGCTTGCGCTCTGTTGCTTTAGCAATGATTGCCTCAAGCTCGCTGAACCGCTTGTTCTTAGCGGTAAACTGCGGGTCGTTATATGCGTCGGGTTGCGCTAAAAACTTACTCAGTGCTGAGTATTCGACCTCTAGGGCGGTCAAATCAAGAGTAATATGAGTCATGTACTTCTATTGTACCATAAAGTAGGCGCGGCAACGACGAACGGCGGTTGCTAAAATTATAAAAAGTGATAAAACTACTTGACGAAATCAGAGGGAGAGAGTACCTTATACGTTGGACTAGTAATTATTCTATAAGAAAGCGTAGGTTTAGTTGGATGGATGTTAAAGGACAAATGTTTAAAGATTCTTGCCCTAGTGCGGCATACGATCGGCACTTGCGGCATGAAGCCGAAAGTCAGCGAGCATTAGATTTACAGGAGGCGCTTGAAACATTTGAGGTGCAGAAGACAGAAGTAATTCCGGCGCGTACAATCGGTCTTCTGCATAGCGTAGATGATAAATTGTCTTATCAGAGTGGGCGTTTTATCTCTACAGGAGCATACAAAGGAGTTAATGTTATTCGTCAATTTAAACCATACGACAGGCAGACCTCCGATGCTTATCCTGGTGTAGAATTTGAAACGACCGCAGTAGCGTTTGACATATATGATAAGCAAGATAGTTTGCTGGACAAAAATAGGGAATCTCACCGGTCGGGCTATATGGTATTGTTCCGACTGGGTTTTGCTGGTGAAAAATTTGATGGAGATACTATTGGTATTGGTGAGAATGCTCGTTATGGAGCGCTCGTTGAAGACGGTTGTCTGAGACCATTGCGACTAGATACTACTAAGATTAAGAGGCATACTGAATATTCGCCAAGCTGCCTAGTGTCAGTTGTCATGCTAGACGATAACGATCCTGGCTACAGTGAAGTCCTTGACGAAGTAGATCGTTTTCTTGATCAATGCGGTCCGAAAGAATCAGAATAGCAAGCGTTGTTGTCCCGCAAAAGGTCATGCTACACTGGAGGTATGACCTTTTCTTCTTGGCGCCAATTTGTTGAGCATGAAGCTGAGCAGCCGTATTTTCGCCGGCTGATGAATCGGGTAGACGCCGAACGCAAAGTTAAGGACGTATATCCGCTCAGACCGGATATGTTTTCATGCTTTGCTCAGTGTCCGCTTGAAACAACAAAAGTGGTAATCATCGGGCAGGATCCGTATCATGGACCAGGACAGGCGCATGGTATGTGTTTTTCGGTGCGACCAGGCGTGCCGGTGCCGCCGAGTTTGCAAAATATTTTTAAAGAACTGCATGATGATCTGGGGTGCGATATTCCTAAGAGCGGTTTTTTAGAAGAGTGGGCGAAGCGCGGCGTGTTGCTTATGAACACGTCATGGAGCGTTGAACGCGGCAAGCCGGCGAGCCACGCTGGTCTTGGCTGGATGGAGTTTTCCGAGCATTTGCTAGAGTTTTTGAATGATTTTGAACAGCCTCTTGCATTTATGCTGTGGGGCGCGCATGCCCAAAAAGTGGGGCAGAAAATCACTAATCCGCACCATCTAAAAATTGCGAGTTCGCACCCGTCGCCATTTTCCGCCGATCGCGGCTTCTTTGGTAGCCGACCATTTTCGCGGGCTAATGAGTTTCTAGAAAAAACTGGGCGCGGTTCGATTGATTGGCGGCTGTAGAAACCGCAATAGAGTATCGGCGGTTCCAGCCACCTGACCCCAAAACCTCTAGTAAAATTACTACCTTTCGTTAAGAACTTATCTAATGTAGCTATGCCAACCCTTGAACTATATAGAGTTACCCTCTATATTCTATACTCTGCGGCGTAGACAATATTCTCATCCTCAGAGTCCTATATCTTATGTTTTTCTACGCTTAGACCTTGAATTCCCATTCAAATCGCAACACCCATATAAGGCTGAAGGAGCTCTGCTGGACTTTTGTATCCATGCCGTTTTCTAGGTCTAGTATTAAGCAGGTTGGCTGCTAGGTCAACCTGCTTTTTGGTAATACTCTCGAAGTTCATTTGTTTCGGGAAGAATTGGCGCAGCAGCCCATTGAAGTTTTCGTTGCAACCCCGCTCCCAGGAATGGTACGGGTGAGCAAAGTAAACCGCGGCGCCTGAACGCTTTTCTAGAACTTCGTAATTGTTCATCTCAGTGCCGTTGTCTAGGGTAATGCTGCGCCTCAGGTGCTTTGGTAATGGCGCTAGCAGGCGCAGCGCCTCTTGGCAAAAGGCTTCTTTGGTGGCTTTTGGGATAAAGCCAACTAGGGCATAGCCGCTCTTGCCGTTCAACTAGGGTAACCAGGTAGCCGCTGCCGCCTTTGCCTCGTACCGTATCACCCTCCCAGTGTCCGTACATAAGGCGTTTGTTGGCGGTTTCAGGTCTAGAATCTATCCAGCGCTTTTTGGCTAATTCTCGCTGTCTCTCGGCGGCGCTTAGTGCCGTACTTGCGGCGTAATTTAGGATGGCGTAGATACTGCCAAAGCCCTCTCAAGGTTTGCTTTGGCAGGGACCAAAGCCAGCGATACACTGTAGAATGCGATAGACCTAAGGCTTGTCCAGCCTGATCTGGGCTATAGTATTGGCGGATGAGATTGAGCAATATCGTAGCCTCGGCTTCGCCGAGCTTGCGGTGTTGCTGGTTGGCTTTGTATCTTGCCTCTTTTTTGTGTTTTTCTGCCTTAGTTATACTGTATCCAGTGCCAGTTTTGCCCAGCTTAGGCACTTGACCTCGCTGCAGTTCGCGGTATACGCTGCTGGGATGAAAGCCTAGGATGCGAGCTATTGAACGCACGCTTAGACCTTCTCTAATTAACTTTGCTAGAAAAATCCGATCATCTCGGGTAAAGTGGGTATGAGCCATAGCGAACTCCTCTGTGTTTAGTTGATGTTTCAAACTACAGAATACGGAAAGTCCTATGGCTCTTCAAGTTGGCTATGGGGAGTTGCTTTTTGAGTGGGAATTCAAGATATAAGTATTGACATTACCAACATAATATGCTACTATTATTACTCATGACACAGACGCTTGTAAGGAACCCTGAAAAAAACAGATCAACCCTCGAAACCCTCATCTGCGACGAGACAAAAATTGGGTAGATTTAGTTTTAGTACCGTAGCAGCTCAAGTCGGGCATGATATCGGAAACTCAAAAGGCTATATCAAAGACGTTAATGATCTTAGAGCGCGTGCACCGCAGAAAACGCAGGAAACCATTACAAAAGATTCTATGTGCATATTAGGAAAAGCCGCGCTTGAAATTGCCCAGATCTATGAACAGCGTGCTGAAACCAGTGGATCCAGCTTGGACGATAGGCGCGCTCGCATTGCGGAATTCATCAGTACCTATGAGTATAAGATGGTAGAGGATATTAAAGAAAGAGATCGTAAAAAGAGGGGAGTAAAAGGCAGAAAGTCTCTCGCGACACGTGAGAGGTATGCCAGGTACAACCATGCACTTCGAGAGTTCATTAACGACTGGGGAAGCAAGCTTACTCAAGATGAACTAATACAGTACATGTTCAGTTACCATCCTCGGCGCGCCTTGCTGCAGAAAAATCCAACTGCAAGACGTGAATGGCTAGAAACTACGAAGGCGGATATTGAAGGCGTAAAAATTGAGATGGGTTTTGAGCTTGCCATCGACAGGACTGACATAAGTTGGTACTCCGCGACACCTATACAGGATGCCAAAGGTGTTGATTACATTGTTAATGGGGTGCCGATAGATCTGAAGCGATCCTACTCCAGCGCCCAAGAAGCCCAGTACTATAATAATCTCTATGGTCGCAGCAAAGTAGCCGTCTGTCCAGACATTAGGCCAGAGGACTTCGTTGATCCAAAAACAGGTAAGACAATGCTCATACTGCAGGATCCAGAAGCAGTTGCGCTTCGGGTTGAACAATCTCTAAGAAATAGCGGCGTAATCTAGACGAGCTAATCCTTGGTGTGGTAGGATAGCTGGATTATGCCAAACGAGAAATACCTTAACCCTAGTACCATATCAATACCCAACTCTGAAAGCTTTAGTATCCTCATGGGGGTTGTTGATAGTATTGGTACGGGAAAGTATACAAAGGTATTCGATTCTATAGAGTTATCAGGTAGAAAGGCTATACTATCAGATTCTATTGATTCTATAGGCTCTATAGAGTCTATAGAGCTAGTAGCTAAAGAAGATACACCGTCAGATCTTATAGAGCCTATAGAACTATTGGATAAAGAAGCTATGCTATCAAAGATTGCAGGTGCCTTAGGGAGCCTCGCAGTATCATGGACAGAGTACCGTAGGCTCCCTGATGATACAGGCAGCGAAGCAGTTGGCGTTAGTAGAAATGGCGATGTTGTTATTGCAGTATTTGAGGATAAAGGCAATACGGCAGTTTCAGTGGTTGATTCATCATTCCTTGGCGGGGATGATAACAGTAGTGATAACAGCAGCAATAACGATACCGATACCAGCGGCATTGACAGTGACGGCACTGACAGCAGCAACAGTGACTATAGCTATGACGACAGGGATACTGGCAATGATCGCAGCGGCTATGGCTGCGATAATGATGGCTATGGCAACCGCGATTACCGCTATGACGATGAGTTCTGATGGGGTTGGTTTGTGTTTGCTGAGAAGATATCTGAACCACAATGTAATCTGTGCTAAACTGCAGCTCTTGTACTTATTGTGGCATACTCTTACGCAGTATAGACACTGAAGCAGGTAGTTCAGGAGCGCAGTATAGCGTATGCAGTATATGGTCTAATGATTGGTAGTCGATATTTTTTATTACTACTAAAACTTTGGTATAGCAAATATACAGAGATATTTTTATAGTTAAGAAGTTAGTATGATTACATATCTAATTTACTGGGTGTTTGGATTAAAGTATCATTGTTACGATGGTATTGAACTTGAGTTTCCGCAAGCTGCAATAAAAGTGTGAATGCTATTCATTATAAGAATCAATTCAATGATTTTTATGTTGATATTGCAATTCAACATAAAAAAAAGAAAAGGATTCCTTATATATTTTGGCGTTTTTAAGGATTTATTTGTTTAGATATAGGCGATATTAGGGACGCATGAAAATTTGCGGAAACTCAAGTATTGAATCATTGATCTATAAGTGATATAGTAAAACGCTGTTAAATTTAAATGCCAAAGGAGCATGAGAGATGTATATAGAACGTGAAGTTAAGATGACAAGTCCTGAAGAAGATGCGGAGGTTGCATGTAAACACCGCAAACTGCATCGTGCAGAAGAAGAGAACTATCCCATTACTCTTTCGGAGAATCAAAATGTTGGGAGAAGAATAAAAGATGATGAAGTCAAGCAGCATCTAGCGGGGGTTGCTGTGAGGCTAATTGAGGCAACATCTGAAGAGTCAAGAAGAATTATCGCAGGCAAGCAAGTAGAGGACGATCGACGCAAGCCTGATGTTGTGCCGATGACGTATGATGAAGCTCGTTCGTTCGTGATGGTTCATCCGGAAGAGGCTGCTGAGTATGGTATTGACATGAGGTATATTGAGGAAACGGTGTTGAACGACGATATTAAAAGATACCTGGCTAGCTGGGAAGGCGCTGGCTTGAGCCGAGAAGCTAAGACAGCCTACATTCGTAAGCAGTGGGCTGCTTTGAACCGTCGGTTAGCTGCTATGGCACTTGCTCAGACAAACCCTGAAACCTTTGAAACGCAAGGACACGTTTCGGGTAGGCCTACTTCGCAAGGAGCGACGAATATGGATTGCTATGGATGTGCATGGAGCGATTCAGAAACGAGTGGATCATGGTATCGTAATTCGTATAATAGTAGCTCATGCTGAAGTAAGGTAGTTGCTGTGGTTTAGTGGAGCAGGCAGAAGAAAGCAGTGCTTGGCTCCACTATACTGGGGTTAGCCGTAAAAGCTGATCTTTTATGATATGAAGTATGTAAGAATGTCCGACAAAGTCTTGATTAACTAAATAAAATACCCCAGAGAAATGTCTGGGGTAAACTATTATTTAAGGTCTATTATTGTTCGTCGCTGGCAGCTTTGGCAGCTTTTCTTGCGTTAGCCTTTTTTGCTTTGTTTGCCAGCTGAGAGCGACGAGCTTCAGCAGCAGCCTGGCGAGCCTTGAATCGATCGACGCGACCCTCAGTGTCGATGATCTTCTCTTCACCCGTAAAGAATGGGTGTGAAGCTGATGAAATATGAACTTTAATAAGCGGATAGGTCTTGCCATCTTTCCACTTGATTGTCTCTGTTGTTTGCGCTGTTGAACGAGTCAAAAACGCGAAGCCTGCTTGTTCGTCGCTAAATACGACCAGGCGATAGTCTTGTGGGTGAATACTGCTTTTCATAACCCTAGTATTCTAACAAAAAATCAAGAAAATAGCAAATTACATGAGCGGCCTACTTATGCTAAAATATGGTTCAGAATAATGAAAACCAATAACGAAATAGAAAGCTCTAGTACCTCCTCAAACCTCTTAACGGGCGACGTTGAGTTAGCTCAAGAGCGGTTAGATGAACTGAAGCAAACAGTCCAGGCTGAGCGTGGAGCAAATCAGAAGTTATACAATAGCGTAGCTGGAGAGCTAGACGCTACGCCAGAAGAAACAAACGAAATAGTGGATAGTATCGTGGCGAGTGCGGCTGAGCAGCTAGATGCTATTGCGACTGGCGACCCAGAGGGTTTTAAAGCTATTGTTGATGCCGCAAACCAAGTTGGCGTAGATACTGATGAGGTGGCGCGCGAACTTCGCGAGAGGGAAGGCAGGCTTAATGCTGCAGGCATTACAAAAGAGTTACTAGAGATGGCTGAACGAGCAGAAGCGCAGGAACCTGGGTATGTTTTCTATAATATACAGGAGCTGACGGAGCGAAGGGATCGTATACTAGAGGCTGTTAAAAAACTTGATAGCGATGATTGGGCGGATGTGAAAAATGTAGCGAAGGTGCTTAATACTTGCTCTGATGCCGCCACGTCGCTTCGCGCAGGTAATATGACTATAGTTGCGGATATGTTTGACGATACTCTTCGCGACTTCTTACCAAATATCCCGGCAGGAGTGTTGCACGAGATGTATTCATCTGAAGATATGGAAGAATCAAGGGTAATGCAACAGTTCGTACACAATGTTTTAGAGGGAACTCAAGATCTTAAGGTTGAGAATGCCCAGGTAATCGCAAGGGTTGCTGGATACGAAAACGTTTTAGATTTCTTTAACAAATCAACAGGAGGCGTTGAAGACACGTCTGATATAGGTCGTTTCTTGATGGCGCATCCTGAACTCCGTGTATTGGCAGGATATCCGACGGGCAGTCCGGAAAATATAGCGGATAAGATGAATCTCATGCGTGAACAGGATGAATTTACAATAGACTTATTAGTGCGTCAGATGGGGCTGCCGGCAGAGCTTGTGCGAGATATTGACAGAGGTATGAAAGGCCGTTGTCTGAAGAAAACTGAGCATGAAACTGATGTAGAAGAATATTCTGAAAATCATATGAAAGAATTGACGACAATTACAAAAATGGTAGCGCACTTTGGCGTAGATAGGATACTGAAAATTCATAACGAAATAGGAATCGTCAATTTTGGTAAACGAAGCATAGATAGTCTTGAGAAGCTTGAAAAAATCATTGACAATGATGAAGACGCCTTGCGTGAAATAAGAGACAAAGAAATAATAGTATCACTAGAGGATGCACTGAATGATGATATAGGATCGTTTGCTCTTACGGAAAGTCTTTTCCGGGGTGGGGATAATGGTTACCATATGCCATTTGAAGTTTCTTCTCTTAAGGAAGACGGTGAGGAAATTGGGCGATATATTGATTTTCTTGAGAAGAGAGATCTTCATCCGTCCGTTGTTGTAATAGCTGGACATGGACAGCCGGGCGGAATTCATATTGGGGACGGCATGCTATTTATGAGAGATGTGACTGAGGATCTTAAGAAATACCACATTGATGATCCGTATGTTGACTTGAGTAACCCAAGCGACGAGGCCGTTGTCAACAGGCTATTTAGAACGATGAAGCCCGATACTGACGGATCGTGTCATCTTATACTCAAGTCGTGCTCTCAGGGGTCAAAGGAAACAAAGACGGGGCGTTCCACTGCGCAGGTTCTTGCGGATCGTATGTACGCCAATGCGCCAGAGGGATCTACGTCTCGCGTTTACAGTTCTGAGCTGCCGTCAAACATATGGAGGAATTATAAGGATGGACAGCTATTTTATGTTGGCGAAAAAGCAACGGTGATTACTGTCGCCAGTGATGGAAGAATAGTAGAAAGTAAGGAAGAAATCATAGACCCGCGAGCACTTCGCCGAGGAGATAGAGCGGAAGTGAAGGCGGATGTTTAGTATGAAAAAAGTAGTAGTGTACAACGTGTTTGACTCAGAGGCTCCGGATATCCGTACCGTTATTCATGATAAAAAAAGATTGATACTTATCAACTGCAGCCAGTTGCTTCTATTGGCGAAAAATGGTGCACACATAATTTCTGCGTGTTTACAAATTGATGTACATGAGGAAGTTGTACAAATATGTATGCATCCTGGCGGCACGCGGTTTCTTTGCGATGCGGCGAATAGAAAATTCTTCGTAAAGACAGATGCTAACTGGCGAGAAATTGGCGATGAGGCGGACGCTTTGTCCGAGGTGGAGCAGTTTTACCGTCAATCGCACGCGATATTGTTTGATGCAAGGTCGCAATCCGCCCTAAACTCCCAACCGTAACATCCTGCTTCCTGAGAATATCCCAGTGGGGCGCCAAGTTGCCGGAGGGGCTGGGCTGCTAAGCGAGGAACCTGTCTTTGCTGCTCTGACCACTAATGTTTCTCAATGTTAACTTTGATATGGTAGACATACGGGACATCCTTTCATTAATTAGCTGTTTACATACACACTCTAATTTTAATGGGGTGTTTCGTTTTAGTTTAATGTACCGACGCATACAATGTATTGACTTATCCATAAACGTGCTATTATAATATAAACCAGTCTTAAGTGATGGCGCAACCATCTCTTAAGCACATCTCTCGGTTGAGCCAGATGCTCCCGAGAGCCTGAGGTACCAAAAGTTGGTATCTCAAAAAGAAAGGGGATGTCCGATGGATATCCTTGTAATTATCATCGTAGTCGCTTTCGTCGTCTATCTGGCGGAGAAACTCTTTGCTTGTACGGTAGAAGAGTATACGTATATGTTGTATACGTATGACGATGAAGATGAAAAGGACGTAACCCCCGAGGAGTGGTAGTCTTTACCACTCTTCGGGGAACGGGGTTACCCGCTCGTTCTTGAGCGGGTAGCCCCCCGCGACAAATAATCTTCTCTGAGATTTTTGTCGCACCACCCCGCACAGCCAGTGCGGGGTATTTCCTTTGTAGGCTTTTATGGATTAGAATTCGCTGTCGCTATAGTTATATATACGCTCGGTAAGCGGTATGCTGTTTAAGCATGCTGCTATTTCGGTTTCAAAACCTTTATACTTTTTCGGTTCTAACATCATATCTTCAAGCGTACGCCATGCGTTATGTCCGCCATCAAATTCAACTTGCAATTTACCGCTAAACCGATCGCAGAACATTAGCTGGAATAATTTATCTTCAATGATTTCGCCTGTCTCTTGATGGCGTACGCGTTCATGGTATATACCGCGATATTCAAATGTACCAGTTAGTCCAGTTTCTTCTTTTAGCTCGCGCGTAGCAGCGTCTAGCAGTGTTTCGCCCCAACGTACCTTGCCGGTTGGCGCGCCCCAAAAGCCGAAGTAGGGGTGTTTCAGTCGTTTCTGTAATAGATATTCTACCATATGCGTTTTGGGATTATACTGTTCAACTACAAGCAGTACGGCAACTTTCGGCTGCCGTTCAATCACGCCGGCATCGGTATCAAGTTTGTTAGCGTATTCTTTGCCTATTACGCTGAGTTGGTATGCATTACCAATTTTGTTGATATAGCCTAGTTTGACTAGTTGTTTGATGTGAAATTTTACATGATCACTTTCTAGTCCACTGGCTTTTTGCAGCTCCGCGAAGCGTGCTGCTGGCATAAATAGCAGCTCCCGCAGAATCTTGATCTGCGCTGAGTGAAGTCCTTCTCCGCACCTCATCACTCTCCTCCATCTTCATCATATTTCATTACTCACACTGTAACGTATATCTTACTGTGATACTAGGGAAGTTAGTTTCCGGGAGGTTAACCTTATTTAATTTAATTAGGTTCAACCCTACTTTACCCTACCCATCTGCTTCCTCTCAGTAGCAATTTAAGTAGCTCACACATTTAGTAATTATATTGACAATTGAACAATAATCTGCTAACATACAGTCATAACAATTTAGCAAAACAAACATAAGAAAAGGTCTTTTATAACTACTATGAGAAAGTTTAATCAACCTCTGCCTACTGCTGGAGAGTCGGGCGCAACGGCGGACGCGGAGCGGATATTGGCGGCTTATTCAGGAGTTCGCTTTGACGGCATTCCAAATGCTTTTGGAACTGGTAGAGCTGGGCAGCCCGAACAAGGCGGATCGTTTCCGTCATTTAGTCAAGAGCCGGCTGCGTCATGGGGAAGCGGGTTTAACAACACTCCGCAATCATCGGCGATAGATCGGACAGCTTCTTTTGGATTTGGGTCACCGCAAGGTAGGACTGAATCGTCTGCTTCATGGGGATCATCCCAGGAGGGGTTTGCTACGACCCCCGAGCGTGGTGAATCAATAAGAAACAAGCTTCAGCGAGCGCTTGGTAGTGCTGCTAATCGGTTAGCTAATATGTTTGGCAGCCGTGATAGAACAGAGCAAAATTATGTAAGCGCACAATCTTTTACTCGTCAGCCTGAGGCTACTCCGTCTACTGCGTGGGAGAATGCATTGCCTAGTAGTTCTATGTGGCAGCAAGATTCAGCCGAGTCAAATGGTGGGTTTGCGGCAAGGGCTGCGAGTGCTCTAGACGGAGTCGCAAATACTGCTCATGGAGCTGCCGGTAGAATGGGATCTATTCGTGAAAGTGGAGCATTTCGATTTGTAGAAAGACACAGTGGTACTGCGGCTGCTGTAGGTAACATGATTGATGCTGTTGGAGGGATTTCGCAAGCAGCAAGAGGATATAGTGCACAAAGCATTTATGAGAGTCGGGGGCAGCTGGCAAATCGCGGTACTGCAGCGGCTGGTGACGCACTTCGTACTGGTGGTAGTGCCTTTGTAAGGGAGCTTGCAAGTCGTTACGGCATAGATACTGAGCAGCGTACAATAGCAAGCAAGCGTAGGCTAGTGAAAGGGATTGCGCGGTTAGCGATGGGCGGTTTGCCTGTTGATTTGATGAGAGCTGCAAAAGCTGGGGCAAAGGCTAGCATTGACTCAGCTAAAGGTCATGCCACGGCATCTTCTTCTGAGGTAGGGTGGTAGCAATAGTAACTTTTGGTTCTAGTCTCCCGTCTCGTTAGCCCCAGCATGTCTCGTTTAGCAAGGTATACCGACGAGCGAAGCTCGGCATAAACAGCTAATACCTTATGTACTGTTAACAAAACATAAGGCCAGCCTTAGATTATCTTCGCTGACGTTAGAGTAATAGTAATAGTAATAGTAATAGTAATAGTAATAGTAATAGTAATAGTACTATCACTATCAGAATAACAATGAAAGCTTCGGAGTGGGTGATAGGTAGTGAGTGACGAGTGGTGGGTATTACTATTCCTTACTCTTACCTACAAGTATCTAATAGTCTTTTGGCTATTCTTTTAGCTATTCTCTCAACCTAAAAATACCGGATATCGATATCCGGTATTTCTTGTTTATTTTACCTCTGTTATCTTTTATTCTTTTTTCTCTTCTTTTATATATAAATATATAGAGGAGAATTATGGTAAGAATTATGAGGAAGAATTATATGGGATTATGGAACTATGAAACTATGGGAGTTATAGAGTTATAGAGTTATAGAACTATAGAACTATAGAACTATAGAACTATAGAACTATAGAGAATATCATTAAAGAGCTATAGAGAGTTAGGAGTTAGGAGTTAGGAGTTAGGAGTATAGGAGTATAGGAGTTGTTAAAGAACTACTTATAGAGAGGTAGAGAGAATTAAGAGAATTAAGAGAATTAATTAAATTAAATTAAGTTAAGTTAAGCTAGTTAGTGAATGAATGAATGGATGGGTGGATGGATGAGTAAGCAAATAGATAAGCAGACGAACAATAAACGTTTAGCACTTAAGAAAGGGCAGGTAGATATACTTGAGGTGTTGTATGGGTGCAGGTTTGGAGGGTGTTGGTTGTTTTGGGTTGGGTTAAAGTACCCTCGAATATACCTACTTGACAAAACCCCCTTTCCGTGGTACAATGAAAACCATGAGTAGTTTAGAGAGGAAATATTCAAATAACAACCGTAATGATACGTACAAGGCACCATTATGGTATCGTCTACGTACTAAGATTGCTGTAGGAATGGTAGCAGCAGGAGCAGTATTCGGCTTTAACAGTTTGTCTCACGAAGACAATACCGATAATGCTCCACAGCAAGAACTTGCTTGTGTTTCAGAGCAGACTACGCTTAAAGAAAGTAACGATGCGATTAATAAGCTTTCAAATGGCATCAACGAAGAAGATGGCAAAGAACGCACAACTGCTGTTCAGTATGACGCTCAAGCGCAGCAAGCAAGGCTCAATGAAGCGCACGGTGGGTCTGTCAATGAGGATGCTCCTGTTAACGTAACGGTATGCCGAACAGATAACGGTAACCTAGAAGCTAGAGTTGACACCATTGGCAGCCATCCTGAAGAAAGCGATCGATAACTTAATCAAGTTAAGTAAGATACTAGCTATTAATCAGCTAAGCAAGCAATCAGGCAAAATAACTAATTAACTAAGCTAAGCAACTAATTTAACTAACTAAACCGCCAACTACAGATATGTTGTTGGCGGTTCTTTGTGGGGGTTAAGGGAAGCGCGTCGCTAGATAGTACTACGACTTATAGTATTTATGGTTTACAGTTTGCCTTAGCGGTACTGAGGTGTTGAATGTCTATTGATAAAACGCATGCACATGGTATAATAAAAAAGTAACTAATTTTTAACGACACAACCCGCCAAAAAACTCCATATCATGGCGGGTGAGGCAAAGGAGTAATAGGTATGACCGTGCAGGTAGATATCAAGGCTTTGTTTGAAGCTGGTGTCCATTTTGGACATAAAACAAGCCGGTGGCATCCAAAGATGGCGCCATACATTCACAGTAAGCGGCAAGGGTCGCACATTATTGACTTAACAAAAACGGTTGAGGCGCTTGACAAATCGTTACCATTCTTGACAAAAGTCGCAGCGACAGGTAAGCCGATCTTGTTTGTCGGTACGAAGAAGCAGGCAAAAGCGATCGCAAAGGCTGCTGCCGAGCAGACTGGCATGCCGTATGTTACTGAACGTTGGATTGGCGGTATGCTGACGAACGTCGCGACAACAAACGCCCAGGTGAAAAAACTTAAGGATTTAGAGCGCCGCATGGCGTCGGGCGATTTAGAAAAACGCTACAACAAGTTGGAAGTCCAACGTTTCCAGGAAGAGATTGATAGCTTGAATTTGAAGTATAGCGGCATCAAGGATATGAACGGGCGTCCGGCAGCGCTTGTTGTGTTTGATGTTCTTGCTGATACAAATGCAATTAATGAAGCGCGCAACCTTAATATTCCGGTGGTTGGTATCGTTGATACAAATGCAGATCCGTCGCGTGTTGAGTATCCGATTCCAGGCAATGATGATGCAATCAAGGGGCTGCAATTGCTTGCAGACTACTTTGTGCAGGCAATTACCGAAGGTAAGAATAAAGAGAATTAGGAGGGCATCGTGGCTGTAACGATTGAAGATATTAAGAAGCTGAAGGAACTAACCGGCATCGGTTTGACAGATGCGAAAAAAGCGTTGGTTGAAGCAGATGGCGATTTTGACAAAGCGCTTGAAGCGCTGCGCAAAAAAGGCTTGACTAAAGCAGAGAAAAAAGGCGACCGCGAAACACGCGAAGGGTTGGTCGAAAGCTATGTGCATTCGGGGCGAATCGGTGTGATCGTTGAGGTGAACTGTGAGACCGATTTTGTGGCGCGCTTGCCGGAATTTAAGGAGTTTGCCCATCAAATCGCTATGCAGATTGCGGCGATGGCGCCGAAATATGCTACGATGAACGATATTCCGAACAATGTTTACGAAGCAAAAAAAGCTGAATTGCTTGAAAGCGAAAGCCTAAAAAATAAGCCGGAAGCTATGCGCGAGCAGATTGTCGACGGACAACTCAAAAAATATTTTGCTGAACAGGTATTGGCTGAACAGGCGTTTGTGCTTGATGACAGCAAAACTGTCGGCGAGCTTATCAAAGAACAAATTGTGTTGCGCGGTGAGAATGTGCGCGTCAGCCAATTTAAACGGATTGAACTTGGTGTGACTGAGTAGACCAGTAAAGTAAAGTAAAGTAAAGTAAAGTAAAGTAAAGTAAAGTAAAGTAAAGTAAAGTAAAGTAAAGTAAAGTAAAGTACTCTCTGTATAGTGAGTACTTTTATTGTATAATAGTATTTTTGTAAAACTTTATTGACATTATTAAAATTTTATGATAGTATTGAAAGTGTAACAGGTTAGCGATAGCAAACCAAAAAATATAAAGTAAAAAGGATAATAGAAAAATATGGGTAGACATGAAAAAAGTACATATCAGGCACGAGCTGAGCGTGGTCAAGAAGCTGTTGAGAAAGTTGGCGAACGTTTAAGAGGGCTTAGAGATAGGGTAACAAAAGGCTTTAGCGGTTTTTTGCGCGAGCGTAATGTTGGCAGCAAGGCTAAAAACATGCTTGATACGGCAGCTAAAGCTGGCTTTGCCGGAGTTGGCTTGGGTATTGATGCTGTTGCAGGGGCAGGTAGGATGGCTGCTAGCGGCATGGAGACTGTACAAAGCGCAGCCAGCTCTGCAAAGACTATGGCGCGTGAGACTATGGACAGTGCTAGAACTGCAGCAGCTAATGCGAGAGAGAAAGCTTCAAGAACGGCTGCTGAAGGAAGAGCTAAAGCTAGAAATTTTTCAGAATCAATTAGCGGTCTATTTGAAAGAGGTAAAAACGGTATTGAGGCTGCGTATATTGATGCTGTTCAGCGCAAAAAAGCTCGTATGGCGGCGCGAGGACGTAGAGTGAACTCCATTAATAGCGAGAAGGTAGTTCATCAAGAGGCAATTGACGAGTCAAAAAATCTGAGGAGGCTGCGTAAAGCTAGTAGAGGTCTGGAGAGTTTAGGCGATGAAGGCAATGCTGCGAGAAAAGGTATTGCGGAAGATGCGACAAAAGCGCGAGCTCGTCAGGCTGCAAGACGTAGGCGGCTGCGGTATGGACAAGAGCTGGGAAGAGAGGGTCTCAGGAGAAATCGCACAGAAAAGCTTACAACACTTTTTGTCAATCAGCTTGATAGAATTACGCCAGCTCTGCTAACTCGTAAGGTGGAGTCAGATAGTGAAAAAATCGAAAAAGCTCTAAATAGCTCTAGTGGTGAGACGGGAGATTAGGCTTGTTAAATTAAGGATAAGCACGTATAATTTACCCCAGTGGAAAGTGCAGTAGCTAAAATAAATATAATAAAAAGGAGAAATATATGGACAATTCTCAAGTTACAGTTTCACACGCTATCACGAAGACGCAGCTTAATTCAATAGGCATAGATTTACCCGACGATCAGATGGATGCATTAATACAACATGCAGAAGAGACGATTGGTTTACGGATAGGCGAGGAAGTAGCTGATTCACTTGATGAAGCACAGCTAGAACAGTTGATTGCGATGCAGGAGAATAACGTGTCGCCAGAAGAGATTGATGAGTGGCTTAGCGAGCGGGTCGCAGATTATGCTCAAATAGTTGAAGATAATGTGGCAATTATCCTCGGAGAGTTAGTTGAAAACACAGCTGAGATTGTTGACTCATCAAATTAGTTTCAACTGGCGGTCGTTAACGCCAAATACCCCGTGATTTTACGCGGGGTATTTTGATATGATAGAGATATGCCGCGAAACTTTGAGAGCAGCTTTAATTTCACTCCGAATCCGGAATGGATACCTGACGAACACGAGTCGGACAAAGACGACGTTGATTTGCGTCATGAAAGTGAAGTATTTCTTGATCATGAGCGAGTTGATAATCATAAAGATGTTGATGATGAGTTGGCGCAATTACGCGATCAACTGAGCGAAGATACAGATGGAATTATGCATCTCAATATCCCGGCGTATCAATATGATTTTGCCGATAATCCGTTTGTCGGCATGTCGCCAGATCGTATTAAGACATACGAGATTTCGCGTTATATTGATATTGTATTTTTGCACAGATACATGTATCAAGATATAATTGTATGCGGTTTACAGTCGCGGAAATTCGTGTCGGAACGCGGGAGGGCTGCATTTGTTAAGAAGATAAAAGAGGTAGGCGGATTGCCGTACACTATTGACCGCAAAAAACCTTATGATATTGTCGGTATCCCCTTTATACCGTTTATGACATTTCATAGTACTGATGCGTTGTTTCGCTTATATCACACAATTGGGCAGCGTGTGGCGGAGCGCCCGCATGTTCCGCTTGACGTGTGGCTGATCTACGATGCACGGGCGTACCGCGAAGTTCCATACCGCGAAGACTTCCGTTCGGCGTATGTGCTGCGCGACGGATATAGCCGGCGCGCGTCGCTGCTGGGAATTGCGCAAATAAATTAGTATACTAGAAGGAAATGGAGGTAATATGTTTAGTACAGATGAATATGAATTAAAAATGACAAGCGCGTTAGAACACTTTGAGGCGGAACTTGCGAAGATTCGCACTGGTCGGGCGCACCCAAATATGCTTGATGGCATCCGAGTAGAGGCGTACGGTACGCTGATGCCGCTCAATCAGGTGGCAAACGTGACGGCGCCGGAAGCGCAATTGTTGCAGATTACGCCGTTTGACCCGAGTAATATTCAGGCGATTGCGGCGGCGATTCGTACTGACCAAAGCTTAGGGTTTAATCCGAGCGATGACGGCCGCGTTGTACGCGTGCCTGTGCCGGCGCTCACTGAAGAGCGGCGCAAGCAGCTCGTGAAGCAGGCGGGCGAAAAGGTTGAAGAGGCGCGGATTGCTCTGCGCAATGTTCGTCAAGAAGGCTTGAAAGAAGCAAAACGCATGAAAGAAGCAAAAGAACTGTCCGAAGACGATCTGAAAACGATTGAAAAAGAATTTGACCGTTTAATGGGCGAATTTCAAGACAAACTGGAAGCAATGTTCAAGACGAAAGAAAAGGATATCTTAACGATCTAAATGAGCGAGCGAGGTAGTATTCCGACACACGTCGGCTATATTGTTGACGGCAACCGGCGTTGGGCGAAAGCGCGCGGGCTTGATTCGCAGGCAGGGCATGAGGCTGGGTACGAGAAAGTTAAAGACATCGTGCTTGATACGATTGACCGCGGCGTGCCGTACGTGAGCGCGTATATATTTAGCACCGAAAATTGGCACCGAAGCGGTCCGGAGGTGAAGTATCTGATGGATTTGGTCGTGAAATTATTATCGGAAGATTTGCCGGTTTTTGTCGAGCGTGGTATACGGCTGCGTGTAGCAGGAACGCGCATACGCTTAAGCCGGCGTGTCAAGAAGGCAATTGATAAGGCGGAAACAGCGACGAAAGACTTAACAAATGGTACGGTCATTTTATCGTTCAACTATGGCGGGCACCAAGAGATTATTGATGCAGTGAATCGGCTGCGTAAAACATTGTCGGCGCAGAAAAAAGTTACAGCGCAGATCTTTGAGCAATTCTTATATACACCCGATGTACCGCCATGTGATTTGATTGTCCGGACGAGCGGCGAACAGCGCTTAAGCAATTTCATGCTGTGGCGCAGTGCTTACAGCGAGCTGATCTTTATCAAAAAAGCTTGGCCTGACATGACAAAGCGCGACGTAACCGCTATACTAAAAGAATACGCAAAACGATCACGGCGATTTGGAGGGTAAATGAATTTAGTATGGGGTATTGTGATAGGGGTCATTGCACTCACGGTTTTGGTGGTATTGCACGAACTAGGGCATGCGCTGGTGGCACGCCGGAACGGCGTACGTGTTGAGGAATTCGGTATCGGATTTCCGCCAGCGGCGTATAAAAAGAACGTAAAGAAAAGTTTTCTTGGCAAAAATGTCGTATATAGTGTGAACTGGTTGCCGCTTGGTGGGTTTGTAAAATTACAAGGCGAACATGACGATGATAAAAAACCTGGCGACTACGGTGCGGCGACATTTTGGCAAAAAACAAAAATTTTACTCGCTGGTGTAGCGATGAACTGGCTAGCTGCGGTAATACTCCTGACGATCTTAGCATGGTTTGGTTTGCCGCAGCTTGTTCCGCACCAGTTTACAGTGGCGAGCGATACGCACGTTATCTATAATCCCGTTGTGCTTGCAAGTATTGAGAAAGACTTGCCGGCGGAAAATGCAGGGCTGAAATCGGGCGATGCAGTTATCTCTGTGAACGGCGAAAAAATTAAGACGAGTGCGCAGCTCTCAGAGGTGTCTGCAGCGCATAAGGGCGAAATGGTACGCGTGACGTATAAACGAGACGGTACGGAACGGGTAGCGCACGTAGCGCTTCGCAGCGCGAATGACGACAAGCACGGTTATTTGGGCGCAGGTTTGTCGCAGGAGCGATTAACGCGATCGACATGGTCCGCGCCAATTGTTGGCGTTGGCGTGACAATGCAGCTGACGGGGATTACGCTGCAAGGGCTAGGGCAAGTGATTGGCGATGGTGTGTCCGGCTTGGTAATGAAATTGGTTCCAAACGACTCGGCGCAAAAACAAGCAGATCAAAAGTTGAGTTCGGCGAGTCAAAGCGTCGGCGGCCCCTTGAGTATATTTGGTATCCTGTTTCCTGCAGCAGAGCGGGCGGGTATGCGCTATGTCGTGATGATGACGGCGCTTATTTCGCTCACGCTTGCGGTGATGAATATACTACCGATTCCGGCGCTTGATGGCGGGCGGTGGTTCGTGACGGCGGTGTTCCGGCTATTGAAGAAACCGCTCACTAAGGAGCGCGAAGAAAAAATTCACGGCACAGGGTTCTTAGTGCTTCTGGTTCTGGTTGTGCTGGTAACAATATCAGATGTGGTGAAATTATTATGAAGGTAGTGCTCAAGAAGCCGCATCTTGCGTTTGACAAAGCGCAGTGGATCGGCGTGGCGACGTGGATTGGCGGCATGGCTGCTGCGTATGTTGTAGCGGCATACTTGTCGAGCGGGCTATTCTTGGTATTGCAAAAAATTGGTGCTTTGCCGTTTGCAAACCAGACAGTGTTGGTGTTAGCGCAACATGTCGTGGCGTACATAATTGTCATTACACTTTTGCTTGCAGGCGCTTGGCGCTTGCGGCAGACGCTTTCGCGCCGCGATATGGGGCTGTGGCGACTGCTTGATTGGCGCGATATTGGGCTGAGTATCGTCGGGATGCTTGCGTATCTCGTGCTAACTGTGCTGTTGCTCGCGGTTGCGCGATTGATTCCGGGGTTTGATGTCAACCAGGTGCAGAACACGGGGCTTGGTAAACTATATTCGTACGATTTATTGATGGCGTTTTTGGTGCTTGTTATTGCGACACCATTCTTTGAAGAGCTGCTATTTCGCGGCGTACTATACGGGCGGCTGCGCTCATTGCGGTTGTCGTGGTGGCTGGCGGCGGTGATTGTAAGCGCGCTGTTTGGGGTGGCGCATATGCAGTGGAACGTTGCAGTTGATGTATTTGCTTTAAGTCTAGTGATGTGCGCATTACGCGAGAAAACTGGGAATATTTGGGCGGGCTTTTTAGTGCATGTTATTAAAAATTTCATTGCGTTTTACGTTGTATTTGTAGCAACGTAATCATATATGAGAGGCTAGGCAGATATTCAAGAGCAGGGTACAATACAGAGTATGCGGTTATCGAAAAATTTCACTAGAACAACAAAACAAGCGCCTGCTGACGAGGTGGCGCGCAATGCGCAGCTGCTGATTCGTGCCGGATTTGTTTTTAAGACAATGGCCGGCGTATACTCGTATACGCCGCTTGGTTTACGCGTACTTGAGAACATCAAACGAATCGTGCGCGAAGAGATGAACGCGATTGGCAGCCAAGAGTTAATCATGAGTACGCTGCAGCGTAAAGAGTTGTGGCAGGAGACTGGACGGTGGAGCGATGAGCTTGTTGATGTGTGGTTTAAGTCTACATTGCAAGACGGCACAGATGTTGGGTTCGGCTGGACGCATGAAGAGCCGATCGTTGAGTTGCTGCGGAGCTATCTAAAAAGCTACAAGGATTTGCCGATCAGCGTGTATCAATTCCAGAATAAACTGCGCAACGAGCTGCGCGCCAAAAGCGGTATCATGCGCGGGCGTGAGTTTATCATGAAAGATATGTATTCAGTGCATGCGACGAAGGAAGATTTAGATATATACTACAATCAAGTGATTGAGGCATACAAGCGGTGCTATGATCGATTTGGCATTGGTGATGATACGTATGTGACGTTTGCGAGCGGCGGTGCATTTACGAAATTTAGCCACGAGTTTCAGACGATTTGCACAGCGGGCGAGGACTATATCTATTTGCATCGCGGTAAGAATATTGCGGTGAACGAGGAAGTGCTGGACGACGCTGTGAAAGAGCTTGGCATTGATCGTAGCGAGTTAGAAAAAGTTAAAACAGCGGAAGTCGGTAATATCTTTAATTTCGGTACACAAAAGTCTGAAGAGATGAATCTCGTCTTCACAGGCAGTGATGGCGTGCAGCGGTATGCGTACATGGGCAGCTACGGTATTGGTATTACGCGTGTCATGGGTGTGATCGTCGAAAAGTTTGCTGACGAAAAAGGATTAATTTGGCCAGAAAATATCGCGCCGGCGCGAGTCTACCTGGTGCAAATTGGCGAGAAATCGCGTGCCGCAGCTGACGAGCTGTATGAGCTGCTTAAGACACAAGGTGTTGAGGTATTGTATGACGATCGTAATGAGCGTCCAGGTGTTAAATTTGCCGACGCCGAATTGATGGGCATCCCGCTGCGCGTGACGGTAAGCGATCGTTTGCTTGATGGTAAAAAATGGGAAGTTGTTACGCGTGCAAGCGGTAAGCAGCAACTCTTGACGACAGACGAGCTGCTTGCTACACTGAAGTAATCTCATCAAGGTGACTCGAAATTGCGGGATAATAGTACTAATCAGATGGATTAGGCCATCCCTTGATGGGGTCTGTAAGCAGGAGGTAATAAGCATGAAAAAAACGTATCAGATTACACAAGCAGGACGCAAAGAGCTGGAGGCGGAATTAGCAGAACTGAAAGGCCGTCGCGGCGAAATTGCCGATAAAATTGCCGAAGCACGCGAATACGGCGATTTAAGCGAAAACGCCGAGTATGATAGCGCTCGCGAGGAGCAAGGGCTTGTAGAAACACGCATTGCTGAAATTGAAGATATTTTACAAAACGCTGAGGAAATCAAGGGCGGCGCAAACCATACAGTGTGTCTTGGCAGCCGCGTCGCGATTGAGGCGAATGGGAAGACAACGGAATATTCGGTGGTTGGTCCGGTTGAGGCTGACCCGATTGGCGGTAAAATTAGCGACGAATCGCCGCTTGGTGCTGCGTTGATGGGTAAATCGGTCGGTGAAACCGCGACAATCACGACGCCAAAAGGCGAGACGGTGTACACGATTAAATCAATTGCATAAGATTCCCCTAGTAGCGGGTAAAACATAAGCGGTCGCTCATAAGCACTATGCGACCGTTTTTTTATGCGGGCTAATGGCCAATCTGTTATACTAAAGATAATTATGGCGACATTACAAGATTATCGGAACGAACGATTGCGAAAATTAGCTGCGCTACGCGAACTGGGCATTGATCCGTATCCGGCGCGCGTAGAGCGGACGCATACCTGCGCCGAAGTGGTTGAAAAATTTGATGAGCTAATAGGGCAGATGGTCAGTGTGGCGGGGCGGATTGTGTCGATTCGCAGTTTCGGCAAATTGGCATTTATCAAGTTGCGTGATGCGAGCGGCGACGTGCAATTATATTTGCAAAAAGATGATGTAGCAGAGCTGGATGTAGGCCGCGGCATATTGGGTATGAAGCAGCTGAAGTTGCTTGATACTGGCGATTTTGTCCAGGCGGCCGGTCGCATGGTGACAACGAAAACCGGCGAAAAGTCGGTAGGCGTGCATGAATTACGATTGTTAACAAAATCTTTGCGCCCGATGCCGGAGAAACTTGACAATAAAGAAGAGCGATTTCGCCGCCGCTATGTTGATATGAATGTTAATCCCGAAGTGCGCCAGCGCTTCATTCGCCGCAGCAAATTTTGGCAAGCGACGCGTGATTATCTCAATCGGCACGGTTTTACAGAGGTGAATGTGCCGGTATTAGAACACACCACCGGCGGTGCTGATGCTAATCCGTTTGTTACCCACATGGACGCGTTGGACGACCAGCAATTTTACCTGCGTATTAGCCATGAGCTGCCTCTCAAGCGCTTGATCGGCGCTGGTTTTGAGAAGGTCTACGATCTCGGTCCGCGCTTTCGTAACGAGAACTACAGCGACGAGCACTTGCCCGAGCATATTGCCATGGAGTGGTATGCTGCTTATTGGGATTGGCGACAGGGTATGCGCTTCATGGAGGATATGTATAAGGATGTGCTGCAAAAAACTTTCGGCACATTACACTTTCGGCTTGGTCAGTTTGACGTTGATATGAGCGGCAAATGGGATGTCTGGGATTATGCCGAGGTGATTGATCAGCATTACGGAATCGATGTGTACCATACGACAATTAACGAAGTGGCAGCGAAGTTGAAGGAGCATAGCCTGGAAGTTGAAAAGACTGATTCTATTCCGCGCGGTATTGATAAGCTTTGGAAAAATATTCGTAAGAGTGTGGCGGGACCAGTCTGGCTGGTTAATACGCCGAAGTTTATCTCGCCGCTCGCCAAAGCGAATCCAGATAGTCCGCAGACAGTGGAGCGCTTTCAGCCGATTATCGCAGGCAGCGAGCTGGGTAATGGCTTCTCGGAATTAAACGACCCGATTGACCAGTTGAATCGCTTCATTGAACAACAGCGAATGCGCGATGCTGGCGACGATGAGGCAATGATGTTAGACATTGATTACGTGGAGATGCTGGAATACGGTATGCCACCGGCGTGCGGCTGGGGTTGGAGCGAGCGGGTATTTTGGATTTTCGAGGGTGTGAGTGCTCGCGAGGGTGTACCGTTCCCACAGCTGCGGCATGAGATTGACGAGGTGACCAAGGCGATTTATTCAGAAGCAGAATTACAGTGAGTGTATGTAAGTTACAATTCGCGGCAGTCTCCTTTTGATGTTACTGCCCTCGGCTCAAAAGGCTATTGAATCGCGGCTTTATGATGAATGCCCTAATATTGATTATCCTTGGGGAATGTTCATCGCTAGAAAAATCATGAGCAGGAGAAAAATATGTTGATTCTAGCAACAAAATCAAGCACGAAACGTAGTTTGATGGATAGAAGCGGATTAGAGTATATAGCTATGCCGGCTGATGTTGATGAGCGTTCTATCGAAAATGCTCACCCTAGTCTAAACGCTAAAGAAACGGTAATATTGTTGGCGCGAGCAAAAGCCAAAAAGTTATCTTTAGTGTATCCTAATGAGTTTATTATTGCCGCTGATACATTTGGGGTTTTACCAGACGGATCGCGGTTGCATAAGGCTAAAACTACAGAAGAAACAATGAGGATGTGTTTAAGTCAATCTGGCCAAACAGTCACAATCTATACGGGCATATGTGTTGTCTATCGGAGTAAATTTTATACGGACACTACTGAAACGAAAATAACTTATACGAATTTTGATAGAACAACGCTAGAAAAAATTTGGGCACGTGTGACAGACCCAGCTCGGCGTAATGCGGCGCTCGGTTTCCATGTTGATGCACCTGGGTTCACACTAGTTGAGAGGATAGAAGGGTCGTATTTGGGTGCACTTGGCTTGCCGCTTGATAAGGTGCGAGTATTGTTGCACCAAGTCGGTTATAAAAATATTGATTATACTTGAGAGTGGAAGCTGAAGTGAGATTCTGATAAGGATTTGTTAGACATAGAGCTAATTGATAATTATCGATTTAATTAAAAGGAGCAATCATGACCAAATCTATAATTTGTAAAGACGTCTTTGGTAGTCAATATACCGTGCCGGTCAACGAGCTAAATATTCGCGTTGGCGTGTATGCTGTTATTATCGAGAATGGCAAAATTTTGTTGACGCGTCAGTGGGACGGCTACAGCTTAATTGGCGGCGGCGTTGAAAAAGGCGAAACAATTGAAGAGGCTATTATTCGCGAAGTCAAAGAAGAGACTGGGCTTGCCATGATGCCAGATAAAATTATCCATCAGGCGACGACCTTTTTTAAGCGTAACGCCGAGTCAAAAGCTAATCAATCGATTCAGCTTTATTTTACACACAGCCAGTTACGCGGCGAAATCAGTAACGACAAAATTACCGCGAGCGAAAAAACTTACACGCACGGTGCGCCGGAATGGGTAGATTTGAGCGAAATTGATAAAATTAATTTCCGTCACAGCGTGAGCTTAGTGACGATTCTACGGGCATACAATGAAAAGTAAGGAGTTGGGTGTTGCTCGATAACGGTATGAACCGATTGACGAAGCGGGTGCGGTAGTTAATAATTAGCTTAATGAATAATATAATTTATTTCGCCACCTCAAATTCGCAAAAATTCACCAGCCTGAAAAGCCTGCTCGTACCACTAGGGATTGATCTGCGGCAGCTAGAGTACGACTTTGACGAGGGGCGCGATTTGGATATTCGCAAAATTACCGAAGCGAAGCTCATACAAGCTAAGCGTGCTTTTCCGGGCAAGCGATTGGTAGTCGACGACCGTGGCTTTTTCATTCCGGCGCTGGGCGGTTTTCCAGGCCCATTCGTCAAACTGCTATTAGATAGCTTTAGTTACAAAGGCTTAATCAAACTAATGGCAGGCGAAACAGATCGCCGAGCAGTGTTCTCGTTTGGACTCGGTTATTTTGATGGAAAAAGCGACGTAATCCTGACGGCAGACGAAGTCGGGTTTATCATCGACGAGCCCCGCGGCGATAACTTACACGGTTGGACAGAGCTATTGTATGTATATGGTTATGATACTTTTCCCGGCAAGAGTTTGGCGGAGCTGAATGATGATGAATGGCGGGAATATCTAGCATCAATTGAAGAAGTTGACGTGTTTGCAAAACTGCGGGATCATTTAATTGAAGCTTTGAACAGAAAAGAATGACGCTAGATGGGTTTTTGCAAGGTTAAGTACTCACAAAGTTTGCTGAAAAATTTTCAAAGAAAAACAAGGCTATAAGGACTAAGTTTTCAAGGTATTTGAAGAGGTGGCTCATAGCAAGGAGAATGGTCTGGTCTTATGGTGTGAAGAAATTCCATCCTAAAAACTTTGATGATATTTGATTTAGATTACGAGTAGGCAATTATAGGGCAATTTTTCGTATTATAGATAATGAATGGTCTATATTTTGATATAGAACAAGGGGTGTAGTATTCTCTGAATACGGCAAATTTGAATTTGTGGCGCAGAGGATATAGGGAAGTGGCCAAGACTATTTGATTAATTTGAGCGGGATTGATTTCACTGAAAATAGGTTCAGTCGCTTAGCCTAAAACAACTTCTAATCTATTGAGCTACTATCTAATGAACAATTGAAAATTCATTACATATGTGCTACTATTAATTTATGTATACAGTTACCATTACATCACAAGGACAAATAACTATCCCGGCGGCGGTTCGGCGAGCAATGGGATTGAGAGCGGGTGACGAACTATCACTGTCGGTTAGCGCGGATCACAACAGTGCAAATTTGCGAAAAGTGATGACACTGGATGAGCTGACCGACTTCGCTATGTCGAAGATTAATGCTACGGCAAAACCAGTAGCAGACGCGAACGCATACTATCAACAACACCGTCAAGAGAAAATCCGATGATTGCCGGTTCAATTGATGCTAATGTCGTGCTGCGAATTATCCTCAATGATCTGCCTACGCAGCGCCAGGCGGCTATTAACCTGCTTAGTCAACACGCGCCGTCTCGGTTCCGTCTCGACACGATTGCGGCAGCTGAGGCGGTATTCGTGCTAGGTCGGAACTATGGCATGACCCACAGTGATATCGCAGTAGTGATGGGTAATTTTCTGAAACATCCACAAATTCTGAGTAAGTTAGCGATCCTTGAGCCGGCTTTATTGCACTTTGCGGCACATCCGGCGCTGAGCTTTGAGGACTGTGTTTTGGCGGTGCAAGCCAGGCAGGCAAAGGCACTGCCTCTATATACGTTTGATAAGAAACTAGCACGGCAAACAGAGGGAGCAGCTCTTGTTGAGTCTGTGCATGAGGAGGCATCTGAATCAGCTAGCGGTAGCTTCCCAGGCCAATCGCGAAAAACAAGCCGGTCAGGAAAATAATAGTTGTAAAATGTGTCGCAGCAGTTGGCGGTAATATTAGTGGGCGGCATGAATGCGACTAATTAAGTTGGTGATACTTCACTGATTTTCAAAAGCGACTTTATAGTTTGACGCTGATCCATTTTTTGGTAGGCTTCGTTGATATTGTCTAGTGTAGTGGTGCAAGTGAAAACTCTCCCAGGATTGATATCGCCCTTCAGTACGGCGTTAAGGAGGAGCGGTGCATAAGCGCGGGTTGGGGCTGGACCGCCGTGAATGCCGACGCTGCGGAAGAAAATGTCAGCGAAGGGAATAGTCACGCCGTGTGGTACGCCGACGCTACCGACGGTGGCGCCGGGACGAGCGATGGCGATGGCGGTTTGTACTGAGGTGTCACTGCCGACACATTCAAGTACTGCATCGACGCCGACATTCTCCTCTGTTAAAGCCTTAACTTTAGCTTCTCCTTCCTCGCCGCGCTCAGCCACGATGTCGGTGGCGCCGAACTCTCTGCCCAGAGCTTGGCGGTCGTCGTGTCGACTCATCAGGATGATCCTCTTAGCTCCCAACATTTTGGATGCAATCACGCCGCATAGTCCCACCGCACCATCACCAACGACTGCTACGGTGTCGCCTGGCTTAACGCGCGCCATGATCGCGGCATGATAGCCAGTTCCCATGACGTCGCTAACAGTGAGAATAGAAGCGAGCTGTTCGTCGGAATAGTTACCGTCGGGGATTTTATACAGCGATCCGTCAGCGAGCGGTACGTATGAATATTCGCTTTGCCCGGTGTGATACCAAGTGCCATGTAGGCAGTTGGTCTGATGTCCGGCGCGGCAATTTGCGCAAGTACCGTCGCTTAGTCCAAACGGGATAATAACGAAATCGCCTGGCTTGAAATTTTTGACGTCTTCACCGACTTGATCGACAACGCCAATGCCTTCGTGTCCGACTTGGCTGCCACTCGGCATTTCGCTAATACCGCGATAAAACCATAGGTCGCTGCCGCACACGCACGTTCGCACCACCCGAATGATCGCATCGGTCGGCTGTTGTATTGTTGGCTTGTCAATATTTTCGCAAACGACTAAGCCTGGTTGTTTGAAAATTGCTGCTTTCATGGATTTCCTCCTCTTAGCTACTAATATCTATTATAACTCTTATGGTAAGGGATTGACGCGCGCAAATATTTTTAGAGGCGCGGCGCGCTTGTTCTGTTATTTGGTTGGCTGATCATTCGATAGTATACTTAAGCATATGAAGCGGGCGATCTTCGGTAGTATTGTCGCAGTGATGATTGCGCTGTTAGGCGCGAGCAGCGCGATGGCGGCGCGCAGTAATACGAGCGATACAAACAACTTTACGATTACAAATTACAACGTGCGATTAGAGCTGGGGCGCGACCGCAATAATCGTTCAACACTTAAAACGATCGAAACGATTACCGCAGATTTCCCGCCAGACCAAAATCACGGTATTACGCGTCAATTTGTGAAGAAATACGATGGGCACGCGATGAATTTCGCATTAGAGTCAGTGAAAGACGAACATGGTGTTGACCTTGAGTATTATCAGAGTGGCAACATGCTCCGTGTCGGCAATAAAAACGCGTATGTCAGCGGAGTGAAGACATACGTCATCACTTACACACAGCGCGACGTTACAAGATACTATAGCGATACACAAAAAGACGAATTCTATTGGAACGCAATTGGAACAGATTCTCCTGTACCAGTAGCAACGGCAACAGTAACGCTTAAATTGGATATAGCACTTGCCGGCAAGGTAAAAACAAACCTACAGTGCTATTATGGTGCGCTGCAAGCAAAAAATACATGCGAGTCGACAGTTTCGGGCACGGAGTATTCGCTGCACGTAAACAATCTTGAGCGGTATCAAGGTGTGACAATTGCACTTGGGTTTGAACCGGGAACGTTTGCTGCGTACCAGCCATCATTACGCGAACAGTTGCCAAATATCATTGCGATCGGAGCAGCAGCTATGTTTAGCGTGGGTATTGTTGTGCTATTATTCTGTTCGCATGAGCAGAAAAAGAAATTTATGAAAGAACTAGCACAGGCAAACGCGATCCGGCGGCAGCCGGTTGCGCCAGAATACGTTCCGCCTGCCGGACGCTCTGTTGTTGAGTCAATAGCGATCTTGAAGTGGCCAAATCTCGGTAAGGCGCTGTCGGCGCAAGTGGTTGATTGGGCGGTGCGTCACATTATCGAAATTCGTCAAACAGGCACAGGTAAGCATGATTATATGCTTGTGACAAAAAAATCGTTTATAGACACGAGTAAATATGAACAAACTCTCGCTGCAGTAATATTCGGCAATGATCCAGCCGTGGGGACGGAGCGGACATTTACGCAAATTAAGCAGAAGAGCTACTCTGTATCGTCGCGGTTTTTGTCGTCATGCCGTCAAATAAAGCGGGGCGAGTTATTCTTATATAACCGCAAAGAAATATCACTATATACGACGTGGCTGGTTACATCATTGACATCTATTACTGCGATATTTTTCATAATACTATGGCTATTGGGCGATGATGCTGAAGGCGGAACTGTTTCGTTTCTAGCAGCCGCAGCGTGTGCTGGTGCTGCTATTTTGAATATTACTATTGCAGCTATTATGTCGCGCCGCGCACAGAACCGGCTGAGCGCGCAGGGTGAAGAATTAAAACGCTATTTGCGGGGATTAAAGCTGTATATCAATGCCGCCGAAGCCGACCAGCTGCGTATGCTGCAAAGTCCGGAAGGGGCGGACAAAGTAGGCGATGTGGCGAGCGATAATGGTGCGCTAGTGCGGCTATACGAACGCTGCTTGCCGTACGCGATCGTCTTTGGCTGCGAACGAGAGTGGAATAAACGGCTTGGGCGGTTGTATGAAGAGATGAGCGAGTCGCCAGATTGGATAACTGCAGATGGCATATCGCTCGGCGCAAATATCGCAGTACTTTCTCAATTGACATCGGATTTTTCGGAAATTGGCGTAAGCAGCATGATAAGCAACGCTAGTTCGTCATCAACCTCTGGCGGTTCATCGGGCGGCGGATTTTCTGGCGGCGGCGGCGGGGGAGGCGGCGTCGGCGGCTGGTAATCTTGCTTAGGTGAGCGTAAATTAAGATTGAGTTAAAAAGGTAATAACGCTAGCAGGCTAGAACAGCAAGGAGGCGATGTTGCTTGACTTTTTATAATACTTTGTATAACATAGAACTAACGAAGATAATCTTCGAATGATAACGAAAGGAGTATGCATGGATCAAAATGCAGATTCTAGCGGCGCAGTCAACCAGCCGCCGCAGCCAACTAAAAGCGCAGAAAGCTACGCCGATCAGCTTGCGACGCAATTGCGCAAAGGATTTTTGGCGTATTGCGTGCTTGTGATTTGCGCGCAGCAGCCACATTATACCGGCGATCTCGTCAAGCGACTACATCAGGCAGAGCTCGTCGTGGTAGAGGGAACGATTTATCCGCTCCTCGGGCGGCTGCAGCGTGATGGATTATTGCGCTACGATTGGCAGGAAAGCGAGCAGGGACCGCCGCGCAAGTACTATGCTCTCACGGAATATGGGCAGCACGTTATGATTGAACTAAAACAGCGTATTAGAACGCTAAGCTCGACGCTAAAAACGCTAGAGAAAGGAGCGAAGTCGTGAAAGAAGTTACTAGAATGCACTTGGCGAAAACGCCGTACAGCATAGAAGTTGATGCGAAAAAAGCACTTGAAGGGTATCTGGCTGCGATCGAAAAAACGATGCAAGCCGAGCCAGAGGCGATGCGGGAAATTGAGGCGCGCATGGTTGAGCTGCTAGCGGAGCGCGGCGTCGCAAAAGACGGTGTTATTTCGCTTGATGACGTCAATGCATTGAAAACGCAAATGGGCGATCCAAAAGAGTTCTCAGAAAATGGCGAAACGCGCGAGTCATCGGACGAAGCCACAGAATCTCCAAATGATACGCGCCGTAAATCGCAGAAACGCCTTATGCGCGATACGCAGCAGGGTGTACTCGGCGGCGTATGCAGCGGTTTGGCGGCATATTTTGGTATTGATGTTGTGCTAGTGCGGCTGATCGCGGTCGGATTATTATTTGTGTCGTTTGGCACGGCAGTGCTTGCCTATATTGTATTATGGCTCGTGGTTCCCGAAGCGAAAACAGCGGCCGATAAATTACAGATGCGCGGTGAACCAGTGACGCTGGACAGCCTGAAGAATTTTTCAATGGGCGAGATAACAGGTCGGGATATTGTTAGTAATGGTAGCGAGATCGCGAGAAAGTGTATTGGCATCACGACAGGTGTGATTGCGTTAATAATGATGGCAGGCTTCCTGATTGCCCTTGTCGTTGGCGGTTGGTCTGGTTTCTCAATTATCGGGCTGCTCGACAGCTTCGCGGCACAGCCGTATGTGCTGGGTATGCTGATTTCGCTGATTATCGGCGGTGTAGCGCTCGTACTGTTATGCGGTCTGTTTGCAGCGATGGCACTAACATGGCGGGCACGCCGATCGGTGGTACTGAGCATGCTGGCGGCGCTGATTGTTGGCTCGCTCGCGGTTTCAAGCACGGCAATATTTGGACTACAAGTGAGCGCGGAATTGCCGCGCGATGTAAAACGCTTAACAAGAGTGGTTAAATTAGATTTGCCAGATATGACAGGCGTGAAATCTATCAGAATGAAAGATGACGCTATGCACCTTGGTCTGCAGTATAAAAAATCAAGTGAACCGACGCGCGCCGAGTTGCACTACATGGATCTGAAAGGCGTAGAAAAGCCGGAGGTCAAATTTGATCGGCAGGGCGACGTATTATATGTTAACGTCAGCCATAAATCCAATAGTCGGTGCGTAAATGGCTCTGCTGGCGCAGTATTTCTGCTTGGCTCGCGCACTGGCATGTTGTGCGGCGGCGACTTTAATTGGGCGCGCGTTGTATTCTACGGTCCAGTCGATATTGTTACGGGTGATACGAATCAATTTGAACTTGCCGAGTAATTTGGTTATAATACGTGAAATGAAGAGGCAGTTTTAGTTGTGGCGTGGTGGCAAGCGATTATCCTAGGTATCGTTGAGGGCATTACGGAGTTTTTGCCAGTTTCCTCAACAGGCCATTTAACGATTGTTGAAAAACTGATGGGCATGAACCTGAACGACGCGAGCCTAACGGCGTTCACTGCGGTGATACAAATCGGTGCGATTGCCGCTGCGGTTGTATACTTTTGGAACGATATTTGGCGCGTGCTAAGCGCATGGTGGCGTGGTTTATGGTGGGGGCGTGCTCGGCGCAAATTTGATTATGCGTATGGCTGGGCGATTATCATTGGCTCAGTACCAATTGCAGTTGTCGGTCTAGCTTTTAAGGATGAAATTGAGACGGTACTGCGCAGTCTGTGGTTTGTTGCGTTTGCACTGATTGGCTGGAGTGTTGTGATGTGGCTAGCAGATATGTATGGTCGAACAAAGCGCACTGAAACTGATACAACGTGGCGCGACACATTGATCATTGGCATAGCGCAATGTCTAGCGTTGATTCCTGGTGTGAGCCGTTCTGGTGCGACAATTTCTGCTGGTCTATTACGCGGTTTTGATCGTGTAGCGGTAACAAAACTAAGTTTCTTTCTTGGTATTCCAGCGCTTGTAGCGGCGGGTGCGCTGCAAGCGGTTACTGAGCACAAGCATATCGCGGCTGGCGTGGGGTGGGGAAATACACTGCTTGCGACGGCTGTATCGGCTGTTGTTGGTTATGCTGTCATCGCATGGCTGTTGAAATATGTTGCTCATAATAATTTCTCGGCGTTTATTTGGTATCGCGTGATACTTGGCGGATTAGTGATTGCATTGCTCGCGAGCGGTGTAATCACTGCGGTGTAATTAGCGTAAGATTAGTTATATCCGTTAAAATTAAAAAGGCAGAGAGTTAGAATTTTAGTCACTGATCTCTGCCTTTATAGTTGAGGGTTGTTTGACCTGAGTCTAGTTACTGGTGATATTTTCACTATTCTCAGCAATTTCGCCGAGCAGGATGTCGACTTCGTCGGAGACAATATCTGCAAAGTCCGGTACGTTTGTTTGCAGCCATTGCACGATTTCATTATCGTTTGCATCTCTCATTGAGGCAAGTTCACGCGCTTGTTCAGGCGACAGCTCGTAGGCGATCTCGTCAAACACTCGCGTATCAAGCGTTTCTTCAAAGTGCTCGGAGAGGGAGGTAAAAGCTTCGTCGCTTAAGTTAATTCCTAGATTTGTGAGAATTGTTTTGCTTAGTACTGGCATAAAAATCCTTTTTGAAAGTGCTGTGATTGTGGAACGACTCCTTGGCGCTGCGTGTTATTTTCTAGACGCCAAGTATCGCTTCTGCCAAGCATAGACGGTGCTGCGGCTAACCGAGAAAGCATCCATAGTGGACTTGATACCGTACTTTGCCTTATGCTCCAGCACCTTGACGCGAAATTCGGTTACAGCTTTAATAGATACGGGTATATTGGTGTAGTATTTCATAGCAACAATATACCCTTTTTGGAGAGACTTAGCCGGTCTCATTTTTTTATACCCTCCACTCGCCCCTTACGAGATTAATGCTTTAGCGGGAGGAGTCTAGGAGGTTTTTGAGCTTGTACATTACCTGCTGCTGGTATGTACTATGGTAAAATGAAAAGTATGTTAGATATTCGGTTTATCAGAGAGAATGCGGAGCGCGTACAGACAGCGGCGACGCAAAAGGGGTATCAAGTTTCAATTGCGCAGTTGCTAGAGTTGGATGATTCGCGGCGAACGTTACAGCGGCAAGTTGACGAGTTACGTCAGAAGCGGAACGAAATCGCTGCAAAAATGAAGAACGGGCAACCAGAGCAAACATTGATTGATCAGGGTAAGCAGATAAAAACCGAACTTGTTGAGCTTGAGGAGCACCTAAAAAAGGTCGATACTGAATGCATAGCATCGATCAAGACTGTGCCGAACGTAACCGCTGATGATGTTCCGCTCGGCGGCGAAGCCGATAGCGTGGAATTTAAACGCTGGGGCGAGCAGCCAACAGGTGCGGTTGACCACCTAGATTATGCGACGAAACGCGGTTGGGTTGACTTTGAACGCGGCGCGAAGGTTGCCGGTGCGAAATTTTATTATCTAAAAGGCGATTTGGCTCTACTTGAAAACGCGGTGACACAATTCGCGCTTAATTTTCTAATCGCGAAAGGCTTTACCTATATGACGGTGCCGCACATGGTAAATTCGCGCACCGCTGAAGGCGCAGGGTTCGCGCCGAAGGGGAATGTGAGCGACGACCAATATTTTGTTGAAGGCGAGGACCTGACGCTGATTGGTACAGCAGAAATGCCGCTTACCGGGTATCATGCCGATGATATAATTGACGAGAAAAAAATGCCGCTTTATTACGTCGGCTATAGTCCGTGTTATCGCAAAGAAGCAGGCGCGTACGGCAAACATGCGCGCGGATTGTTCCGTGTTCACCAGTTTAATAAGCTAGAGATGTATATCTTTTGTACGCCCGAGCAATCGCTTGATATGCACGAAAAGATTTTATCGCTTGAAGAAGAAATTTGGCAAGCTATCGGCATTCCGTACCATGTCGTGAATATTGCGGCAGGAGACTTAGGCGCGCCGGCATTTAAAAAGTATGACATTGAATACTGGTCGCCGGTTGACGGTATGTACCGTGAGTTAACGAGCTGTTCAAATTGTACGGATTTTCAGACGCATAGCCTGAACATTCGTGTGCGGCGCGCTGACGGTTCGCTTGATACGGCGCATTCGCTGAATGGTACGGCAGTAAGCTTAGCGCGGAGCTTGGTGGCAATTCTAGAGAATTGCCAAACAGCGGATGGCAAACTGTGCATTCCTGAAGTACTTCGACCATATATGGGCAACCGCGAGGAAATTTAGGTAGTGAAACGGGCGATTCGCAAACTGAGTCGGCAGGGCTACAGGCATGTCGCGAAGCCGTTATTATTCCGCGAGCATCCGGATAAAGCCCATGCGCATATGATTATGGCGGCGCGTGGACTGCAAAAAGCACGGCTCACTGGCGTGCTGAATGTATGGCGCTACCAAAACCTGCGGTTAGAGCAGGAACTTCTCGGGATTCGCTTCAAAAATCCGATCGGCATGTCGGCAGGGCTTGATAAGAATTTTGATTTACCGCCAATTGCAAAACGAATTGGGCTGGGATTTGAGATTGGCGGTTCGACGACGGCTCGTGTGTGCGCCGGTAATCCGCGTCCGTGGTTTAAACGGCTGCCGAGCGAGAAGTCTATTGTCGTTAATGTTGGACTGGCAAACAATGGGATCGAGCGTAATATTGAGCGTATTCATTCGTACCCTCAGAAATTATGGCGTGATTTTCCATTGAGCGTATCAGTTGCAAAAACAAATTCGCCGCAGACGGCGACGGATGACGAGGCGATTAACGATTATTGCGAAAGTTTGCGGTTACTTGAGAGGGAAAACGTTGCACCGCTGTACGAGGTAAACGTCAGCTGTCCGAATACGTACGGTGGTGAACCATTCACAACGCCGGTACGGTTAGAAAAACTGCTTTCAGCGATTGACGAATTGCACCTGACAAAACCAGTGTTTATCAAATTGCCGACCGATAAATCGTGGACGCAGTTTAAAGCGCTGCTGCGTGTTATAGATAGTCATCGCGTTGCCGGGCTAACGATTGGAAATTTGGTAAAAAATCGAGCGAAGTTAAAACATCCGGACGGACTCAGCAGCGACGTAAAAGGCAACTTGAGCGGATTGCCGGCGCAGAAAATTACGACAGAGCTGATTTATAAAACATACGAAGCGTACCGTGATCGGTTCGTGATTATCGGTGTTGGCGGCGTGTTTACAGCGGTTGATGCCTATGAAAAAATCTGTGCCGGCGCAAGCTTGGTCGCGATGGTAACGGCGCTCATGTTTGAGGGGCCGCAGGTTGTGGGTGAGATTAACGAAGGGCTTGTAAAGCTGCTTGACCGCGATGGCTTTGCGACAATAACTGAGGCGATTGGATCGGCGCATCGCTCATAAATATTTACTGCGTATTCTCGCCATAAAATCATGCTATACTAAAGGCATACTAACGGTTAAACGAAAGGATCTTGGAAATGATCGCAGATGTCGAAGTAGCCGGTATCAGGGGCTATACTCCTGATGAGCCAACCAAAAAATATATTCGCAAAAAAATTGGCGCACTTGATAGACTTGTTACGCGTCATGCTCGCAAAACAATTAGCGCTGTCGTAAAAGTTGAGGAAGTTAATCGCGACCACGGCAATAAGTATGAGGTTGAAGCGGTTTTGACTGTGCCGGATAAAACAATAAAGGCAAAAGACTCGACGGTTAATGTGCTTGCTGCGACCGATATTGTTGAGCAGAAATTAGCAGCGCAGCTGCGCAAATATAAAGAAGACCGCGTGCCGCATGTTGGGCGGCGCGGACTTTTGGCGCGGTTTAAGCGCAGTTACGACCGCGAAGCGTAAAGGCTTGCTCTTGCGGCGATTACAAAACAGCTCGTGTGCTGGCTAGCGTTTCGAGCTGTTTTTTCTTTTGGTAACCCTTTATTTATACTGCGTTCAATAGTATAATAAAGCGTAGATTTTCTGAACTAGCTAGCAAATGGAGAGGGTTTGAATGGTTACGAGAGACAAAGCGTTGACAAAGGTGTTCGGCGATCCGCAGAAGCGGATTTTGAAGCGTCTACAAAAAAAGGTTGACGAGATTAATAAGCTTGGTTCAAAGTATAAAAAAATGTCAACTGACGAGTTGGCGACGCAGACCGATGTGCTGCGCAAAGAACTTAAGAAAAAGCACGTAACACTTGATGCGATCTTGCCGGATGCGTTTGCGGTGGTGCGCGAAATGTCCGACCGTGTGATCGGCGAGCGGCATTACGATGTACAGTTGATCGGTAGCATGGTGTTGCACGAGGGTAACGTCGCTGAGCTAAAGACTGGCGAAGGAAAAACGCTCATGTCAACGCTGGCGGCGTACTTGAACGCGCTTGAAGGCAAGGGTGTTCATATCGTGACGGTGAACGATTACCTGGCGCAGCGCGACGCCGGCTGGATGGGGCAGATCTATGACGCGCTTGGCATGACGACGGGTGTTATTATCAACGACGCGTCGTTTTTGTATGATCGTGAATACGATAACGAGCATCACACTGACCTGCGCATGAAAAAGCTGCGCCCCTGTACGCGCAAAGAGGCTTACGAGGCGGATATCACATACGGGACGAATAATGAATTTGGGTTTGATTATTTGCGCGATAACATGGTGAACGAAATCGGGCTTGTGCGCCAACGTGAACTTAATTTTGCGATCGTCGACGAGGTTGACTCAATTTTGATCGACGAAGCGCGTACGCCGCTTATCATTAGCGCGCCAGCCGCTGAGAACCCGGATAGCTATTATCAGTTCGCAAAAATTGCGGCGCAATTGACGCCTGACGACTATACGCTTGAGGAAAAGCATAAGCAAGTGGCACTGAGCGACCAGGGCGTTGAGAAAGTTCAGAAGATGCTTGGCATAAAAAACTTGTACACGCCGGAGTATGTGCGTAGTGTGTATCATATGGATCAGGCCTTGCGTGCGCAAACATTATTCCATCGCGACAAAGACTATGTAGTGACAAATGATGGCGAAGTGATTATCGTTGACGAGCATACCGGTCGTTTGAAACAGGGTAACCGCTACAACGAAGGATTGCATCAGGCGATTGAGGCGAAAGAAGGCGTACCGGTACTGCAAGAAAGCATGACGCTCGCGACAATTTCGTTTCAAAATTACTTCCGATTATATAAGAAATTGAGCGGCATGACAGGTACGGCCTTTACTGAAGCTGAAGAGTTTCAACAAATTTATTCACTTGACGTCGTGGTCGTACCGCCGAATAAACCAATTGCTCGCAAAGATCACGAGGATCTGATCTACAAAACTGAAAAAGGTAAGTTAAAAGCGGTGGCGCAAGCGATTAAGGAATACCATGCTGAGGGTCGTCCTGTGCTCGTTGGCTCGGGGAGTATTGCTAAAAATGAGATGATCGCCGATTATCTAGATAAAGAAGGAATTAAATACGAGATTCTCAATGCAAAAAATAATGAGCATGAAGCAGAGATTATTGCGCGGGCAGGCGAGAAAGGCGCGATTACACTTGCGACAAATATTGCTGGGCGCGGTACTGATATTAAGCTTGGCGAAGGCGTAAAAGAGCTTGGTGGACTCGTAGTGATTGGCAGTGAGCGTCACGAATCACGCCGCATCGACAACCAGCTGCGTGGACGCGGCGGCCGCCAAGGCGATCCGGGTGATACGCAGTTTTACGTATCAACCGAGGACGACTTGATGCGAATCTTCCAGGGCGAACGTATTGCGGCACTTATGGAGCGCTTGGGTGTTGACGAAGAGACGGCGATTCAAAACAAAGCCGTGTCGAAGACGCTTGAGGCGGCGCAAAAACGTGTCGAAGGCTATAACTTTGATACGCGCAAAAACGTTGTTCAGTACGACAATGTGATTAATCGTCACCGCAAGGTTGTCTATACGATGCGGCGCAAGATTCTTGAGGGCGATAATATCAAACCGGAAATCCAGCGGTTGCTTGGCGTTAAGGTGGCTGAGCTAACAGATGTACCCGCTAAGAATAACCCGAAGTTTGCCGAGGAATTTGAAGAGATTATTCCACTTGATCCAGAAGAGATTAAGAAGATTGGCGCGACCAAAAAGGATCGCGTACGGCGCGATATGGCGCTTGAGGCGGCGCAAAAACTGTATGCCGAGAAAGAATCGGAAATGGGCGAAGATCTGATTCGCCGGATTGAGCGCGAAGTGTATCTTCAGGTGCTTGACACCTTGTGGATGCAGCACCTAGAAAATATGCAGCACTTGCGCGAGGGTATTCACTGGCGTAGTGTTGGGCAGCGTGATCCGTTGGTTGAGTACCGTAGCGAGTCGCAGAAGTTGTTTGACAGTTTGCAGGCGACGTTACGCGACGAAGTACTGCGGGCGATTTATCATGTGCGCCCGACCGACGCGATCAGCCGCGAATCAGTTGACGATGATCATGAGACTGAGTTGACTAAACTTGCAGAGACATCAGTTGAGCATGGTGTGAACGAGATTACCGGTGGTGAAGAGAATCGCGACCGTGATTTCACTAAAACAAAAACTGCGAAAACTAACGCTGATGTTAACCGTAAACGTAACGCTGCGCGCAAGAAGAAAAAGGCGCAGCGCCAAAATCGTAAGAAGAGGCGATAAGATGAAACATACTGTATCAGAGGTGCGCTTAGCAAATGGCGCGCGCGGATTGTTGATTGATGTACCAGGTGCGACGGTGATGAGTTTCCGCTTTCATTTTCGTGCTGGTAACCGCTATGTTGGCGATAAAACTGTATATGAAACAGCGCACATTATGGAGCATATGGCATTTGGCGCGAACGCGCAGTTTGCGAATGAACATGCCTATGAAGCAGAATTTACCAAGAATGGCGCTTATCATAACGCGATGACAAGTGATTTGTCGATGGTGTATGTGGCGGAATGCGCGGATTTTGAATGGGAACGGATCCTGCGCTTGCAGCAAGTCGCAATTTGCCAGCCGCGATTCAAGCAAGAGGAACTTGATGCTGAAAAGGGTAATGTGCGCAGCGAGCTTACAGGCTATTTGAACAATAATGGGTATGTATTGTGGCCAAAAATCCAGCAGCTGATGGGCGATGATATTTATACGTTTCGACAGCGTTTGCGGCTGATAGATAATGTCACGCTTCGGCATATCCGCCATCATCATGCATTGACGCATACAAGTGATAACATGCGTTTTGTCATTGCCGGAAACCTGCATGGGCGTAAGGCGCATATCCAGCGCATGCTTGAAGCGTGGGAACTTCCGCGGGGCAAACGCTTTGACGTGCCGCGCGATGAGTTAAGGAAGGCTGGCCCGACCTTGATTCATCGCAAAGAAGCGAGTAATCTGACCTTCGGCTGGAGTATGGCGCTGCCGCGTGAGTTAGATGACGATGAAGATGAAGCGATGGCATGTCTGAACCACATCTTAACTGGTACGATGCACTCGCGTATTTTTGGTGCCGCGCGCAAGAAAGGCTTAGCATATGGCATGTTTAGCGAGACATCAACAGGATTTTACGATAGCGGCTGGGACTTTGGCGGGCAGGTTAATTTAGAAACGGCCGACGAGTTATTTGACATTATTGTGCGTGAAGTTAGGGCAGTACTAAACGGCGAGATTACCGAAAATGAAATTAATGCCGCAAAATCATACGCATTAGGGCGCTATCAGATGGGTGCGCAAACGGTTGCGCAGATTAGTAATTTTTACCGCGGGCGCTATTTCGGCGATGGTTTCGTGAGGAATTACGATCACGTGCCGGACGAAATCCGTAACGTTTCGCGCGAGCGTATGCTGCGTACGGCGCGTGAGTTTATTGATGCAAATACCTGGGTATTTGCAGGCGTTAGTAGCGGCGTGAAGGACGATATTGTGCGAATTAACAATAAGCTTGAGACGTTATTTAAGTAAATATACAGAATTTCGACATGATGAATGCTCCATTTTTAGCGAAGCGCTTATGGTTTCTGATAAAATAGCAATATGAAGATTGCGATTGCAGGGTATGGCGTCGAAGGGCGATCAAGTTTAAAGTATTTCCGGCGCAAGTATCCGCGCGCTGAGTTTTTGATTGTTGATCAGAATGATATAAAAAATCCGGCTGATGATATAATTGTACATACTGGTACGAATGTTTTTTCGGAACGGCTAAATGACGTTAATTTGGTGATCCGTACACCAAGCATTGCGCCATATCGTATTCATACGCTAGGTAAAATTTGGTCGGCGACGAATGAGTTTTTTGCTGAATGTCCGGCGCCAATTATTGGCGTGACGGGAACAAAAGGCAAAGGAACAGTGTGCAGCATGATCGCGGCAATTGCGCGCCAGGCAGGTAAAACGGTATATACGGTTGGTAATATCGGTACTCCGGGACTTGATGTGTTGCCGCAGATCGCGCCGCACGATGTAGTGATTTATGAGCTGAGCAGTTTTCAGTTGTGGGATTTGGAGCGATCGCCGCACATTGCGGTTGTCCTGATGATTGAGCCGGATCATCTGGATGTTCATCGTACATTTGATGAGTATATCGATGCAAAGTCAAATATCTGCCGCTATCAGCAAGCAAATGATATTACAATATACCATCCGACAAATATTTATTCGCAGCAAATTGCACTCACGTCGGGTGGCGATGGGCGGGCGTACCGTTACGGTATCCCTGATGATTATCAGGTGTATGCCGACGGCGTGTATTTTATGTCGCAGAATCGCCAGGTATGCCCAACCGATGCGGTGCAGTTACCGGGCGGTTACAATCTTGATAATGCATGCGCGGCAATGAGTGCTGCTGCGATGGCATTTCCAGGTATTTCGCCAGAAGTATATTACTACGGGTTACGTTCATTTACGGGATTGCCACATCGTTTGAAGCGTGTTGCTGAAAAGAGCGGTGTGACGTATTATGACGACAGTATCGCAACAACGCCAGGAAGCGCTATCGCGGCGATCGGTGCATTTATGCAGCCGAAAGTTTTGATTCTGGGCGGACACGATAAAGGCGGCGACTATACGGCGCTCGCTAAAGAAATTGCACGCAGCAATATGCGCGTTGTCATATTGATGGGCTCAAATGCTGAAAAAATTGCTCAGACGATATACAGCGTTGCGCCACAAACCAACCTGATTGTCAAAGGAAAGGTTCCAATGGCAGAGGTCGTGCGCACTGCAGCGACAGCTGCGCAGGCGGGCGATGTAGTTATTTTGTGTCCGGCAGCGGCGAGTTTTGATCAGTTTACTTCATATAATGATCGCGGCGATCAGTTTGTTGCGGCTGTACAAGCGCTGTAGCAATGGGCATAAGAGCAATTGTCACGGGGCGGCGATATTGCTATACTAAAAGAAGTAAGCGCGAGCTTTGAGGTTATCAACTATTGATGCGCGGGGTGTCCGCGGACAGAGGAGCTATTGGTTAATGCAGCAACAGCCGTATCAGTACACAAAAGGGAAGATTGCCGTTGAGCGTGCACGCATGACAAGCGACAACGTCGTGTTGGGTGTGGTATTTAGCATTTTCTTTTTGTTGACATTTGGGTACTTTATTTACAGTTATTTCGACGAAGTTGTTAAGCGACTTGGTAGTGTTACATTCCTGGGAGGTGCTATTGGTTTTGTTGTTGCGCTTATACTCGGCTGTATATTTTTAGCAGCCTCGTTGGGTATCGGTATGTTTTCGACCCGTATGATGCGTCAGCAGATGCTTGGTAACTCGCTTGAGGTGCAGTACAGTGCATATGCCTGGCTGCGTGATTGGTCAAATGAAGTTGCGGCAGACTTAGAAATGCCGCAGGTTGAGATTTTTATTACACAGAATCCGGTGATTAATGCGTATGCGTTTGGATTTGCGCGTCCGTACGCAATTGTACTGCACTCGGGCTCAATTCGTTACTTAACAGAAGACGAGTTGAAAGTTATCGTTGTCCATGAAATGGCACACATTAAATACAAGCATACTGATGCGTCAGTATATTTGATGCCGTTTTTGATCACGCCAATCATCAATATGGCTGGTAATTGGATCGCGGGATTTTGGTGTCGCCGGACTGAGTTTACTGCTGACCGTTTAGCGTTGGCGTACATCGGTGATGCGGCACTTGTAAAGAACGCGCTTATTAAAGTGCATGTCGGTCCTGATGTGGCAAAAGACATGAATGATGTTGCACGCCAATGGCTGCAATATAAGGCTGAACGCCCGATGAATCATTTTGCGCAGACGTTTAGCGATCATCCGTATTTAGTGCGACGCTTAAGCCAAGTAGATTATTGGGATGCAGCGTTTCATGCGGCACAGGCGCAACCTGTTCAAACAACATCTGCCGTTCCTGCTCAATCTGCGCCAGATGGAGAGGCGACGTCGCAGTCGTCGACGGTTTCAACTCAAATACCGAAGCCGCCTGTACCGCCGCGTAAACGTAACAATCAGCAGGAATCGTCAAAAGACGATGATGCGTCAGAAGCCTAATGCAACCGTTAAAAAAGCGCGCGAGCGACTTGTCAGAGCAGATTCACAGTGCGTACGAAACGCTATATATTGACGCAAAAGCAAAAGAGCTAGCCGCAATTGACCGCCAACTTGCCGATAGCAACGTGTGGGCGAACGTTGAGCGCGCACAGCAGTTGTCGCGCGAATCGGCGGCGTTACGTGCCCAGATCGAACCGTGGCAGGTATTGCGTTCGCAAACAAACGATATTGTTGAATTGATGGACTTAGGCGATGATTCAATGATAGCTGAGTTTGACGAGCAGATTAGCGCGCTTGAAGCGGAGTATGCGAATCGCCGTCGCGATTTGTTGTTCCAGGGCGAGTATGATGACTATGCGGCGATTGTAAAACTAAGCAGCGGCGCAGGTGGCACTGATGCGCAAGATTGGACGGAAATGCTTGAGCGTATGTATTTGCGCTGGGCAGAAAAGCATGATATGCACGTTGAGCTCGTAGAGCGTTCGGCAGGGGATGAAGCAGGGATTAAGAATGCAACGTACATTATGCGTGGACCATACGCTTACGGTTGGCTGAAAAGCGAGCATGGCGTACACCGTTTAGTGCGTCTTAGCCCGTTTAATGCTGATAATCTGCGGCAAACCAGTTTTGCGTTGGTTGAGATTATGCCGGAAATTGCCGCTCCAGATGAAGTGCAGATTGCTGATAAAGATTTGCGTATCGATATCTACCGCAGCGGCGGGAATGGCGGACAGGGCGTGAATACGACTGATAGCGCTGTGCGCATTACGCATATCCCGACAGGGATCGTGGTGGCGATTCAGAATGAACGCAGCCAAATCCAGAATAAGGAAACAGCGCTTAAGATCCTGAAAAGCCGCTTAGCACAGATGCAACTTGAGCAGCACGCGGAGACGCTTGCTGATTTGCGTGCGGGCGAATCAGCAAGCTGGGGTGCGCAAATACGTAATTATGTATTGCATCCATATACCCTTGTGAAAGATACGCGCACGAAATACGAGGATCGCGATGCTACGGCAGTATTGGATGGTAAGTTGGACGGATTTATGAGTGCGTATTTGACTTGGACTGTAGATTCCGCGCACACTAACAGCAGTAACATCTAACAAAAGTGTAGCATGAAGGAGATTAACATGCCCAAAGCAAAAAAAAGAAACAATTGAAGCAAAAGGTTTTACCATTCAAATATATACCGAAGACTTTAAGAACGACTACATCAGTCTTACAGATATTGCAAGATATAAAAATGCACATGAACCTAAAGATGTTGTAAAAAATTGGTTAAGGGTAAGAGATATAATTGAGTTCCTTGGGCTGTGGGAGACTATTCATAATCCAGATTTTAAAGGGGTCGAATTCGACTCCTTTAGGAAAGAAGCGGGAACAAATGCATTTACTTTATCTCCACAAAGATGGATTGAAAAGACAAATGCAATAGGTATAGTCTCTAAATCAGGACGAGGAGGAGGAACATTTGCTCATCCTGATATAGCAATGGAATTTGCCTCATGGATTTCACCAGAATTTAAGCTATACATCATCCAAGATTATAAAAGACTTAAGTTAGATGAAAACTCAAGACTATCATTAAGTTGGAATCTAAATAGAGAGCTCTCTAAGATTAACTATAAAATCCACACAGACGCAATCAAAGAATACCTATTAAAGGATCTTACCAACGAACAGTTATCTTATAAATACGCAAGCGAAGCAGATATACTCAATGTCGCCTTATTCAATAAAAGAGCAAAACAGTGGCGTGAAGAAAATCCTGATCTAAAAGGAAACATGAGAGACTATGCAAGCCTTAATGAACTATTAATACTAGCGAATATGGAAAGCTATAATGCAATCCTTATTGGTAAAGGGGTGGATCAAAAAGAAAGAATGACTGAACTTAGAAATCTTGCTAGGATACAACTACTATCACTTGAAAAACTTAATGACAATGGAATTAAGAGCTTGGAGGATAAGCCAAAGAGGGACAATGAGGCTAATGTACCTTCAAGTACGCATGATTGACGTATTATAAAATATATAGTACAATAAGAAACGGTCTTAATGAATTAAATAGACGTAAGTAGTATAACTAGAGGATTAGTGAACAGGAGTTATGGGAGATAAGCCAACATATCGGCTACGGTCGCGGTGAGAAGATGAAAAACGTTCTTGATACATTTAACGTTCGCCTTTTTAAAGGTATGCTTTTTAGGAATGGCGTGAATAGAACGTCGCAAGATCATAAGGATAGCCCTAGCCCACAGGGGGATGCGAATAGACAAGTTTATTCAAGACTTAAGGTAGAAGAGAGCGGTGCGTCTATCACTCTTATTTGTGATCATAGTTGTTCTAGAAAAGAGATCTTTAATCCGTGCGCAGGCGACTACCGCAACAAGCATATTGTTGTTCTTGATGCAAACGAGGAAGGGATAGTTTACTTTGTTGATAATGATACAGATCAAGTTGTGTGCCGTACATGTACAGGGCTTAGGCCAAATGCGCGCGACAATAATACGAGCGAAATTATGTTCAGTGGTCAGGAGCGTGTTGTTGTCGATCCGAAAGAAATTGATGAACTGGCGGAGTTTGTTGAACTCTATCAAAAAGGTGAAGTTTGCTCTAGAGAAGCATTGTGGGCAAGTGACAGGTTCCGAAAATTATTTAATGAGGTGTGTAGCGATAAAACGTTGCGATCCAGAAGGAATATAGAGGAACTAGATGACGGGTGGCTGCAGGCTAGCGTAACCCTGCCTCCAAGAGAGGGCGATGATAGATATGTTGGTTTTGCCCTTGAGACCTCTGGCGAACCGGGTGAAAATGAGAGACGGGTTGTTGTTCGCCAGAATGACGGTAGTTTTGTTGAGTATTCACTTAAGGATAGTGAGGATAAGCTTGATGAAGGGCATGCAGTTGAGCGCTTTTCGTTTGAAATAAAAATCGGGGAAGATGGTCGTAAAAGGAGGGCTAATAGAAGTAATCGGAGAGTTGTTGGTGCCGATGAAATCAATAGGCTAACGAAGTATATTCATAATCGCTTGGATGTAAAAAATTCGCCATCATCTTGATGGGAGTACGTTTCGATTAAAAAGCACGATACAAAACGCAATGTAGATTGTGCTACTAAAGTGTCTCTAGGATGAGGTTTGCACTTCGTGTTATGGGATGTTAAGTAAGTAAGTAATGTTGCTTTTGCTGAGCGGAATAGACGGGATGCGTTAGGGAAGAGCAATTCTAGGAACTATGCTGTATAGTTGTGTATATTACAAAATTGTTCTATAAACACTTGACAAATTAAGAGAGAGAGAGTATTATAAGAGCCATAGTAATATAAAGACAGAAAGGTAAAAATTTACAATGCGAGCTAGACGGCATGAGTTAAACAGTAGCAATCATAATCGGCGTAAGGGTAGCGGTAGGCTTCGCCGCCTTGCTGCTATCGGTACAATTGCAGCTTCTGCTTTCGGAGCAGGCATGTTTATGGGAGAATCATCGCCTACGGAGAGCGGTTCTCAAGACAGCTATAGCGTCAGCGCTCAAGCAACGGAAACTGAAAAAACAGCGGAGGCTGATTCAGGGACGCTTGAGCTGTCACCGGAAGAGCTTGAAGCGGTAAACCAGACGGCAAAAGAAACAGTAAGAGAGACGATCAAGGATGTCGAGGAATCGGGTGCATCTAGATACCGCAATGGATATGAACAGATAACCTATTACGACAGGAAATATGAGGGCGGTTCAAGGCTGGTATGGCTTCGCTATAATGAGAGCGAAGACGGGAAAAGCGCCTTTGTCAATCTTGAGGTAATGGAGAGCTCGTTGAGTGATATGAAGAAATATGATAATATCAAACGCGACAACCTTAGTGAAACACAAAAAAAAGAGATGCAGGCTCAAATAGAATCATACACAAACCTCGACTTTACTGTAGTAGAAGGATTTCAAAAGGGTAGAGAGGGGATATATTCAACGCGAGATATACTATCATTGCTAGATAAGGAGTCTACAACGCTTACGCATGCTTCCCAAGGTGAAAGCCGTGGGTATGAGCACGTTGATTACGGTGTAGATATAACGGGTAACTCAGTGGAAGCTTTCACTAACATGTACACAATTAAACCAGATGGTGCAACAAATGACAAGAGTCTACTAGATAAGAAGTACCCAATCCAAAGCCGGGAGCAGACGAGAAAAGTCCTTGATGTGGTCGTTGAGTCAAGCTACCTAAAAGACTACAATAATAAGGACAAGCATAGCGGAAAGACTAAGTAACGCCGATATGGGCTGTAGGAAATAGGAAGCGGCTTAGAGCAAAACGTCTCGACCTGATAGTCGGGACGTTTTTTGCTTGCTGAATGCGTACCTGCTATACTGATTATGTATGATTCTGTTGGATAGGGTGACGAAGTCGTACGGCAAGAACGCGAAGCCGGCGTTGAATCGGGTGAGCTTGCATGTTGAGCCGAAGGAATTTGTGATTATCGTCGGGACGAGCGGTGCCGGTAAAAGCACGCTATTAAAGTTATTGACACGCGAAGAGAAACCGACGAGCGGCAAGATTGTCGTTGGCGGTATTGATTATGACACGCTGAAGGACAAGCATGTGCCGCTGCTGCGCCGCAAAATTGGCGTCGTATTTCAGGATTTCAAGCTGTTGCCGCAGCGGACAGTGTTTGAAAATGTGGCATTTGCACTGGAGATTGCCGGTATGACGAATCGTGAAATCCGAAACACGGTGCCAAAGGTAATTGACCTTGTAGGATTAAAAGGTAAAGAAAAACAGTTCCCGCATCAGTTGTCGGGCGGCGAGCGCCAGCGGGTGGCAATTGCGCGGGCGGTAGTGCGCCAGCCGAAGATTCTGATTGCCGACGAGCCGACAGGGAATCTTGACCCGAGGCATAGCTGGGACATCGTTCGCTTGCTAGAAAAAATCAATCGTTATGGTACGACGGTACTCTTAACGACGCATAATGTTGAGATCGTAAACCGGTTGAAACGGCGCGTGATCACGATTGATCACGGCAAGATCACGAGCGACCAGGCGCAGGGGAGCTATAAACAGTAATGGCAAAATCGGTAAAAGCAAAGAAAAATACGCGCGCACTCGCACAGCAAAAGCGTCACCGCCGGCAGTGGCTGACGTTTGTACGTATGTGCCGTTATGGTATCAATAACTTTACGCGCAACGCTTGGCTGACGGTGGCGGCAACAGCAGTAATGACAATTACATTGCTTATTATCTTTGCGACGGTAATTGCGAGCAATGTGCTCGCCGATTCGGTGGCGGAGCTAAGTAAAAAAGTTGATATGTCAATTTATCTTAGGACGGGTACAACCGAACAGCAGGCGAAGCCGGTAATACATGCGCTGAGGCAGCTGTCGAACGTTGAAGATGTCACGTTTATCTCGTCGGAACAGGCGCGCGCGCAGAACGCGCAAAATAATAAAACTGACCAAGATGTGCTTGAAGCGATTAGCCAAGCGACAAACAAGTTGCCAGCAGTTATTCGTATCAATCTAAAAAACATTAACGATACGACTCAGCTTGATGGATTCGTGAAGGAGAACAAAGAGCTGAAGCCTATTATTAGTCCGAACCGTGCACCGTCGTTTGCTGGCTCGCGGCGCAACGCGATTGAAAACATTGGCCGGTGGGCAAATTTTGCACAGCGTGCGGGGCTGGCGGCAAGTATTTTGTTTGTCGTGATTTCGTCGCTGATTGTGTTTAATACGATTCGTATGGCGATTTTTAACCGCAAGGATGAAATCGAAATGATGAAGTTAATCGGTGCCGAAAAAAGTTTCATTCGCGGACCGTTTCTCGTCGAGGCAGTGGTATACGGCTGTATCGCAGCGGTACTGGCGGCGACGATCGGCGTGTCGCTGTTTGTGGCAGCGAGCGGAAAATTACAGTCGTATGGGATCGCAACGGCGAATACTACAAATGCGTTGACAATGTATTTAGGGGTGGTACTGCTTGTGATGATTGGGCTTGGCGCGCTGATTGGTGTTATTTCATCGGCGCTTGCAACGCGTCGGTATCTGAAGATTTAGGTTATTGCTTCTAGTACGATACGGCAGATTCCGCGCTTGACATGGTGGTTATGCTTTGATACATTAGAGGTAATGAAACAACGGTCCACCACACCAGTTTCGTCAAAAGGCATCGTCACGCGCTCGGCGCTTGTGGCGGCAGCCGTTTTGATGGGCACGGCAACTCCTTTTATGCTTGTAGGGCGAGTGTTCGCTGATCAATACGATGAGCAAATTAAGCAGTTACAATCGGAGTCTGACAACTATAAGCAGCAGGCATCTGCTTTAGGTGTGTTGGCGGGCAACTTGCAGGCGGAGCTCGACAAGTTAACGGCACAAAGAACTGAACTGCAGCGGCAAATTTCGCAGAGCCAAGCTAAGCGCGATAAGCTTGACCAAGATATCGTGTCGACCAAGAAAAAGATTGCTGATACGAAAGATGCACTTGGCGACATCATTGCTGATATGTATGTGGACGATTCGATTTCGCCGCTTGAGATGCTTGCGAGCAGCAATAGCATTGGTGATTATGTTGATAAGCAAGAGTACCGCTCGTCTATGCAAGAGAGCTTAAGCAATACGATTAAGCAGATTAACAAGCTCAAGACACAGCTCGAAAAGCAGAAAAAAGATGTCGAAAACGTTATTAAAGACCAAGAGGCACAAAAGCAGTCGCTTGCCGCAAAAGAGGCGGAGCAGGCAAAGCTTGTTGAAGAGACAAAAGGGCAGGAATCTGCATATCAGGCGCTTGTAAGCCAGCGTTCAAGCGAAATTGAGAGTTTGCGCGCGCAGCAAGCGGCGGCAATGGCAGCGGCGGCACGGCGCTATAACATTAACATTGGCTCGGGCTCAGCGAGCGGAGGCGGCTATCCGTCGGTATGGGCGGATGCCGAGCAAGACACAATTGTCGATAGCTGGGGCTTATACAACCGCGAGTGCGTGAGTTATACGGCGTGGAAAGTCGCAAGCACGGGGCGTTTCGTGCCGCACTTTGGCGGTGCTGGCAATGCTAACCAGTGGCCGTCAACGACAGCGCGCTACGGTATTACAAATGGTTCAACACCAAAAGCCGGCTCGGTTGCGATTCAATATGTCGGCGTGTATGGACATGCGATGTATGTTGAGGCGGTGAATAGCGACGGTACAATTACGGTCAGCGACTACAATAACAACTCCGATGGGCTTGGTTGGGGTCGGTATCATCACTATTCGCGCTCAGCAGCTGGTTTGACGTATATCTACTTTTAAGCCTACAGGATCTATTCAGAATATATAGCGCACGCGCTAGGAGTGCGCTATAATAATGCTTATGACTGCAGAGGGGGATGAGCAGACAGGCTCAAAAAAGAATGTACGGCGTGGTGTGTCGCGCTCAGTGTTTGCGGCGTCGCTGACGCTTGCGGTGGTTGTCGCATTTGTAGCGGGAACACGAAGCGATGAACTGTATCGGATTGTTGCGCCGGTATTTGGCGTGAAAGTTGCTCAGCGCGATCTTGACGTGTCGATACTTAAAGAAACGTATCGCGAATTGGTGAGTAATTACGATGGTGAGCTTGATGCGTCGAAGCTATCTGATGGTGCGGCGCGTGGCATGGTTGAAGCAGCCGGCGACAAGCATACGGTGTTTATGGATGGAAAGGAAGCGGCGGAGTTTCAGGAAAGTCTGAACGGCGATTTAACAGGGATTGGCGCAGAGATTGGCGTGCGGAATAATCAGCCAACGGTTTTGCGTGTTATCAACGACTCTCCGGCGGCAAAAGCGGGGTTACAAAAAGGCGATGTGTTCGTATCTGTGAATGGCGAGTCGATGAACGGCAAAACGGCGGCAGATGTTGCTGGTAAAGTTCGCGGCGATGCCGGTACGACAGTGAAGCTCGGCGTGCGGCGCGGCGAGACGAAGCAAGAATACGCTATCACGCGCGCGCAGGTAAATGATCCGAGCGTGCGCTGGGATGTTGTTAATAGCGTTGGTGTGATGACGATTTCTCGGTTTGATGAACAGACGGGTACATTAGCTCGGCGTGCGGCGCAGGAATTTATTGATAAGCATGTTAAAGGTGCTATTCTTGATCTGCGCGATAATGGCGGCGGATATTTAACAGCGGCGCAGGCGCTTGCTGGTGTATGGCTGAATAATCAAGTCGTTGTGACGGAGAAAACGGGCGGTAAAATGGTTGATACAGTAAAAACAGAGCAGCGTGCGCTGCTTGGCAATATGAAAACGGTTGTTCTAACGAATGGCAATACGGCTAGCGCGAGTGAAATTGTCGCAGGCGCGCTGCAGGAATATGGTAAGGCGACATTGATTGGCGAAAAAACATACGGCAAAGGTACGGTTCAGAAAATCGTTAATCTGTCGGGTGGGCGTATTCTCAAGGTAACGACGGCGCGTTGGTACACTCCAAAGGGTAAAAATATTACGAAAGAAGGCATTACACCGGATAAGACGATTCATATTACGAAAGACGACGCAAATGCCGAAAAAGATACCCAAATGGAGGCAGCCCAGGCGGCATTAGCGCCGGTACAGTCAACTAACCTGGAACAAGCGTAAGCCGTAGGTATGTTAATGGGTCTTTACATAAGTCTTGTAGTTGATAGAGTTAGTATACGTTATAGAGCTTTCTCATATGACGTTTAGCTAGAATATCTATCTCCACTCCACAGGAGCTAAGCTTTGTTCAGTATTAGACAACTGAATAACACACCTCATAGCAACTACGCTGAGTCCACAGAGAATAGAAAGTCGCCACTCGTTGGGTAAAATGTAAGGGCGCGCAACGTATAGTCCTCTTCCTGATAAATCGTGCCTAGAACCTTGAGCTTTTATAAAAATACTCAACGGGACGATAGTTTCAATGCGCATAAGACCCTGATCAACATGGAATCCCGTTTTCATCAACAAACCATGGGACGATAGGAGGATCGTCGACGAATGTTGCATCACTTTCCTCTATAGCCTTACGCCACAGACGGTACATTGGAGGAAGTTCACTTGCTTTAGCAAGCCCCTTACGGACGAGGGCAATATCTTTTGATAGCTGATTGCGATCAACGTCTTTCAGTACAACGGGGGATGACGTCTTCGTTTCTCCGTCATCACCAACGCTGGTAGGCTCTGGCACTACTGCGTACGACATATCTGCTGCACTCTCTTGTCTCGCGTCCTGATGAGATGCTGTTGAGTTAAAGGTTTGAGACGACTCTCTTTGGCAGCATGGGCAAACTACATAGACTGCTAGAGCGCCCATTCCGTGTGCAACATAATCTAGAACATCTCCATGTTCTGGCGTTCTATCGCGATCCGATGCTGATGGTATTGTTTCACTCATAACTGTGTGAGCCATTATATAATGGTGGCGTTAGTTATGACAATCCCTGGGGTTTGGCGGTTCACTCAAACAATTCAGAAATAACCCAGCAATGGTTGGCGGAAATGTATAGGTAACTAAAAGGAACAGTCCTGTAAAATAGTAGTTATCAACTAACAACTAAATACAGAAAGGACTGTTCCTAGTGAAGAGTTTAACAGAACTGCCATCAGAATATAAGTGCCATCAGAACTTTTACCGTATGGTGCGGGGAGATTTAACTTGTAGAGAATGCGGAAATAAAAGGCTGCTGTTCAGAGCGGCATACGAATACTGCTCTCATTGCAAGCGTAAGTTTTCTGCTAAAGCAGACTCTAAACTATTTAAGTTTAGTAATCTTAGCTTTCGGCAAATCTATGCTTTAATCTGGTGCTGGCAGCATAAGCGCAGTATCGGCGAAATAAAGAATATCCTGAGCCTATCATATCCAACTGTTAGTAATTGGCTAAGGAAACTTAAGAGGCAAGCTCTTCCGGCTTCGCAACCAGCTCTAGAAGGCGACATTGAAGTAGATGGCAGCTATTTCGGCAGGCGTAGGTTTGGCAGGCAAAGATTAGTCATTGGCGCTATTAGTCCAAAAACCAAACAGATTAGACTTAAGATTATAAAATACAGGAATAGAACAGAGGCAGAAAGCTTTATACAAGGATACTGTTAAGATTGGCAGCATTGCGCCAACAGACGGATTCAAAGGCTGCAATGAGCTGCCGCTACTTGGCTATATATGGCAAAACTGCAACCATTCTATTGGCTGCTTCGACCCCACTAACCGCATAGAGAATCTCTTGGAGCGTTATAAAAAGAGCTTTACGCTATATGTACCCGAGATCTAACCTTTAGCGTAAGAGACCTAGAACTCATACTAAGAGAATGGGAGAACAGACACAATAACCCAGAATTGTTCTATAATGAAGACGACTACTTAAAGATGGCTTGTTCCGGATTGTTTAGGTGAACCCTGTTTGGATCGCCTCTTGCTAAAAGCTTTCATCTACTTACACCGCACCCTCCAGCATGGTGGCGAGCTTGCTGCTGCCAGGCAGTTGCTTGCGGAATCGGGCAAACCAGCGCCGAACAGTAGTATAGCTTACGCTAGCTAATAGGTATGACGTTTCCGTTGAGCGTTTTGTTTGCTAGCAGTAGAGCAGGATGAACAGAGCTGCCGGGGACTTAGCTTCATGCCGTATAACCAACTAGCCTGGTAGCTGGTAGCTGGTAGCTGGTAGGCCGGTATTTCTTGCGGCACAGTTTACACCACAGATATTTGTTGCAATAGTTTTCATGAAGACCCTTATAGCAGCGAGGACAAGACGCCTCCATCGCCAAAGACTAGTTTGTTAAGGATCTGCCAGTATTTCTTGTTACTGGCAAACTTTTGGTATGGTAGGCATTAGGAACATCTCCTTTCACTTAGTTGCTATTCACTCCTAAGTTTATGGGATGTTCTGGTTTAGGTTAATGGACCCTAGCGTCATAATACTTGTGCTTACGCTAAACCTGGTATATTATAAAAAGCAGATATGGAAGCAGCGAAAAAAAAGATTTTATTGGTTGAAGACGATGCGTCGCTTGCTGCGGTATATCGCGCCCGGCTTGAACTTGAGGGATTTGATATCAAAGAAGTGCATAATGGCGAGGATGCGCTGTCGGCGGCAGTATCGTACCGTCCGGATCTGATATTGCTTGACGTGATGATGCCGAAGATTAGCGGGTTTGACGTACTTGATATCCTTCGCAATACGCCAGATACGACAAATGTCCGTGTTATCATGCTGACAGCGTTAAGCCAGCCAAAAGACAAAGAGCGGGCAGAGAAGCTTGGTGCGGATGACTATCTTGTAAAATCGCAGGTTGTAATTAGCGATGTCGTGGAGCGGATACGGCATCATCTAAATCTTGAATAGGTCACTAGTAAGCGCACGGCGCGTTGCTGGCTGAGTCCGGGGGAGCTCGGTTGATGTTGACATTATCCTTATGATTTGTTATAATATATAAAGACACATGAACAGACAAACATCTGAACGACCCCGTACTGAAGAAAACTCGCTACAGGGTATTTCATTTACTTCATATGAACAAGACGATACTCTACGGAGAGTTGTTGTTACACGTTCGAAGCGCGACGAGAATTATGGAGTCTGGTTGGTATGACACAGGATATGGGTATCGCGACACAAACGGCAAGAAAGAGAAAGTCATTCGCTGCCAGAAATTTGTACGCAATGAGAATGGTGAAGTATACACCCTAACGAAGCTCTTTACAGAGGAAAGCCTAAACGAAATACAAGAAGAGTATAGCAAAAGGAAGCGAGAAGAGCAGGAGAAGCAACAGAGACCAGGACTGCCGCAGGAGGTAGGAAGGATAGCGTGTAGCGAGAGCGGAGTCGCTGCTGAACCGGAGCCGCCCGTGGAAGATCATAGCAATGAAGCCGTCGTCTCCGACAATAATGAAAAGGGGGACGTACATAGCGGCACTGGTACTGCGAGAGAAGACGATGCTGCTGCTATAGAGTCGTTTCGAGAGAATATCGGCAAAGAAATAGAAGCGATAGACAATAGTTTAGATATGATTACGGAATCGACGAACAGCAGCATGGCTATCATGCGAAGAATCCAAGAAATGATTCAATCTTTTGCGCGTTACAGCGCGATAAGAGGAGTGCCGTCGTCGCTCCAATTAGAGAAGCAACATTTAGAAGAGCTACGTTTTCGTGCCCAGCAGCTTAGTGCAGATGAAGGTGGTCGTACGGCGGGCGAGAATTAGATGCTAGTGGGGAGTCATTAGAGAATGAAGCCAGACGGACTGGCTCTCGTGATAAAGACGTAAGATCTTCGCTCCTTTTGCTAAGGGATAAGGTCGGCGATCTTAGTATGAATGCGAGAAGAAATGATGGGGCTATTCAAGATTTGTGTCATGGTCTGAATACCTTATGCTATAGCATAGACTATAATGATGTGTATCGGTATTTATCAGCCTTGAAAGCAGTGGAGGAACAGCTTAACACGGCTTATCGGACAGGCGCATCTATTGATGATCGTGTTGGCGAAGTTCGGAGCTATGCACACCAGATTGCAGAGCGTTTTTCCGTTGCAGAGCCTAGCGAGTGACACGGTATCCGATAAAGAAGTAATAAAATAGATATACTGCACAGAATAGGGCAATGACAACTAACAATAGGTTCTCGTTTTAGAGAACCTATTGTTATCATTCTTATTTTTGTGTAGATTATCTGCGCTTAAGACTTACTCTACGACAACTTGCGTGCGCTTGTGCGTACGACCGGTAAATGATCGCTTCTTGACCTTGGCAAAGCTGACAGTACCGCTCTTAGCAGCATGAATAGTGAAGTTGCGGCTCATATACGTGCCTTTGCCAGCAATTTTTGTTGCGCCGGTTTGGCGAACAAGTACTGCGCCTGCATGGACTCTCTGCCCACCGAATCGCTTGACGCCTAGGCGTGCGCCCGCGTTGTTGTGGTTATTCTTGCTTGAGCCTCCCGCTTTAACGTGTGACATACGACTCCTTTACGTACTAATAAAATATAAAACAATCCGCTCTATTGTACACCGCTTATTAGCTGCCGTCAATAGGGGCGTAAAGGCTCACTACCTTCGCAACATCCTCTGCCTAAAAAAGCAGACTATCCTACACTAGATTAGTACCACCTAATCAGAAAGGAGTAGTCTGCTATGGCTTATTCTAACAATCCTTACGCTCCAAAGGCTAGACGAGCGGCAGTAGATCTGGTCATACGCCAAGGCATGAGTGTCGCTGAAGCTGCCCGCCGGAGCGGCGTACACCGGACGACGCTGTATCGATGGATAGAAAAAGCTAAGACCCTAGACTTAGCATGGAATGCTCATATACCGACCTTGTCTTCAGCGCCGCGGCATCATCCTCATACATTGCCAGACGAGATAGTTGCGGCTATTGTAACAGAAAGACAGCGGAGCGGCCGCGGTGCGTATTTTATTCATCTTGAGCTGCAAGAGCGCGGCGTAGCGGTATCACTCAGTAGCGTTAAGCGTACCTTGCGGCGCCAAGGTCTCACAAAAACCTATAAGCAAGTGGAAACGGCATCGGCCTTATATACCGCGCCCGCTAGCTAATAAACCAGGAGACTTAGTGCAGGCGGATACTATTCATTTCGTGCAAAGAGATGGCGGGCGCTTTTATGTCTATACACTCATAGATCTCTTTTCGCGTGCTGCCTATGCTGAGTATTCTCCCAAATGCAATCAGCGGGCGAGCTTTCATTTTGTTATGCGCGGACAAGATTATCTCGGTATCTCGCTGGCGATGCTACAAACCGACAACGGGCCAGAGTTTGGTAAATGGTTTCACGATCAACTGAATTCTAAAGGGATTGCCTTGCGCCATTCCAGAGTGCGCAAGAGTAATGACAATGCCCATATTGAGAGATTCAATCGTACTATCCAAGAGGAATGCTTATCTCCAAACATACGTGCATCAATTGTGCCGGAAAGGATTTATTGGTATCTCGCATACTACAACCAGTTCAGGCGGCACTCAAGCATTAATGGAAATTATCCGCTTGATCTATTGGATTGGCATAGCTGCTAATAAATGTGTCGCAAAGGTAGTGAGCCTGGTACGTAGGGGAAGCTGCTGTTGGCGAGATTAAAGAAGCGACTGTTATCGCATCAGTAATTACATACTTTCTGTGTCTGGGCTTTTCGTAAGAATAAGGATTTCGCGGGCGACAACTTGGTTCTCGCGGTAATACAAGAGTTGCTTGGGGCGAATGTGGCGTAAGAGAACGCGTTGATACCCGAGATCTGCGAGATGCTTGATAAGCGGCAGATGAGTGAAATGGCCATCACGATTGCGCCAGGCGGGCACGGCGAGGACGAGCGGCGTCGCATTGCTGAGCTGTGAATGAATATTACGTAAAAATGCGGTGATGATATGATTGCAGTTTCCGGCGACTTCGCGCAGTTTTTCGGGGCGAGGCGGCGCAGAGAACGGCTGCCCTAGGTAGGTCTCGCAGACGACAGCGTTGATAGCGCGTGACGATTTCCACTGAAAAGTGGTAGCGTCTGCTTGCTGCAGGGCGATAACTTCGCCTGTTGTTCGGAATTTTTGGCGTAGCCATGATAGATTCTCGGTCGTGTAATCAATCATTTTTTGGCTTAGATCGGTGCCGATAACAGAATAGCCGTCAAGGAGCGCCTCTTGCAATACAGTTCCCGTACCGCAGAAGGGGTCGAGAATGCAGAGCCTAGATGTGCTTTCTGCTGCTGAATTATCGAATTTTCCAGGTAGCCCTGTGAAATTTACCATCATCCGCGCTAGCTTTGGCGGCAGCATACCGACAAATGCATCGGTACGCGGTCGTGCTTGGTCGCGGGCGGCGAGGGCGGAAATATTCTGTGCGCCGATGCTCTCCGCAATGACGACGCGTCCAGATGCGTTGCGTACGATGAGCAGCTCAACTTTATGCGGCGACAGACCGAGCTTGTTATGATGCGATGCGGCGGTGTTAAGGGCTGGCGCAGTATTTGGTATGAGCCGCAGGCTAACGCCGCATTGCTGCAGCTGTTTTTTTAATAAAAGTCCGGTTTTCTGTACGTCGCGCGATGAAATACGAAAACCGTACGCGCTTATGCCAAGTGTTATTTTGTGCGGCACGCCGTGCCATTGCTTAGCATAGCGGTCTACAACTGCACGGCTTATCGTTTGCCAATTGCCATTCGTTTGTAAGATAACGCGTCCGGCCTTTAGGCTGCCGCCCAAACGATTAAAATCAAACATATCCGATTCAACGAGTATTGTATGATCGGAAAACCAGCGCGTACAATCGCTGCCATATAAGCGCTCTAGTTCAGCAGCGCCGAGTGCCGGCTGGCGACCTAATATCGCGATAAACATAGTGCTATTATACACTGTGCGTAAGAGTAGCTCGTGGTATAATGATGAGCGATGGCATCAAAAAAAACTGCAGGGGGTATACGATCGCCGCGCACTATCTTGAGCGTTGTGACAATACTGGTTCTGGGCGCAATTGTCTACATGTCGCGCCACGAGTTGCAAAAAGCTTGGGAGCTATTCGGGCAGGCAGACGTGCTGCTGCTATTATTGCTTGTGCCGTTTCAAATCGTGGTGTATTTTTCGGGCGGCGAGATGATCTTTTCGTACTTGCGCGATAAGCGCGATATCCATCACGTATCGCGGTTTGAGCAAACACGGATTTCGCTTGAGCTTAATCTTGTCAATCACATTTTTCCGTCAGGCGGCGTGAGCGGTATCTCGTACGCGACATGGCGCATGCACAAATTAGGCGTTAGTACGTCTCGTTCGACATTCGCGCAGGTCGTACGCTATGTAACAGGATTTTTAGCGTTAGTTTGCTTGCTTGTTTTATCGGTGGTGTTCTTGGCGTTTGATGGCCATGTAAACCGTTATATTGTGGCGTCAAGTTTCGTGCTCGTGCTGGTTGTCGTGGCTTTAACATTTGGAATTGTATATGTTTTTTCGTCGAAGCCTCGTATGCGGGCAACAGCGGCGAATATAACACGCTGCGTAAATCGTACCGTGCGGCTCGCGACGCTTGGCAGAAAGCGGCGGTTGTTAAAGTTTGAGAATGTTGAGCAGTTCTTCGCTGAAATGCAAAGTGATTTTCAGGATATGTGGAATCGCCCGCGGTTACTCGCAAAGCCGTTTTTGTGGGGCATTGTCTACACTCTCTTTGATGCAGGCATGTTCTTCCTGGCGTTTCTCGCGCTGGGTACGCCGATCAATCCGGCGATCTTGATGGTTGGATACGGCGTAGCATCGCTTGCGAGCGTCGTTGCGTTTACGCCGGGCGGTGCGGGTGCGTATGAACTGATTATGATTTTTTTCTTAAGTATGGCGGGCGTGCGTTCAGATGCAGCAATTGCAGGTATCGTACTGACGCGCGTTATTTTGCTAGCGGGAACGATTCTGTTTGGGTATATATTCTACCAGCATGCGCTTATCAAATACGGGAAACCACATGACGCCGCGGTTCAGCGTTAGTGATTTTTTAGCGGTTGTCAACCAGTCGCTTGAGGCGGCATTTAGCGCTGTTGAAATAGAAGGTGAAGTTGCGAGCTTCAAGGTAAATCAAAACAAGTGGGTATTTTTTGACCTGAAGGATGAACGTGGCAGCGTGAGCTGCTTTATGTCAGTGTATGGCTTACGTACGCCGATAGCAGACGGTATGAAGTTGATTGTGCGTGCTCTGCCGAAAGTGACAGCATGGGGGAAATTTAGCGTGACAGTGCAGTCGTATCGCCCGAGCGGCGAGGGCAGCTTGCGCAAAGGATTTGAACTGCTGCGCGCGAAGCTTGATAAAGAAGGACTGTTTGCGCCGGAACGTAAGCGCGTATTGCCGGCGATCCCAGTACATATTGGCGTTATCTCAAGTACGCAGGCGGCGGGGTATACAGACTTTATTACAATTTTAAACAAGCGCTGGGGCGGTATGCGGGTTGATGTCGCACACGTGCAGGTGCAGGGCGAAGCGGCAGCCGACCAAATTATCGCAGCAATCCGTTATTTTAACGAGTCGGAGCATCCGCCCGAAGTGCTTGCGATTTTGCGCGGCGGCGGAAGCGCCGACGACCTAGGCGTGTTTAACGACGAATTGCTCGTACGTGCAATTGCATCAAGCCGAATCCCGACACTGGTTGGCGTAGGGCACGAGGTTGACGTAACGCTCGCTGATCTAGCGGCTGATGTGCGCGCTGCTACGCCGAGCAATGCGGCACAAATTATCGTGCCTGACAAGCGCGAGTATATCGCAGCGGCACACCATCAAGTATCAAGGATTATAGCGCAGTTTGACAGCAACATTGATGTAACACGGCAGGAAACGAGACGTTTGCTGGCGCGCAGTCTTGAGGCGGCTGAACGGAGAATCGACATGTCGTTAAATCAGACTGAACAACAGTGTCGCATGCTTGCTGCCTACGATCCGCGAGCGGTGTTAGCGCGCGGCTATGCGATTGTACGCGGTGTAGCATGTGTTGGCAGCGAAATTACGATTCAGCAGAGTAAACAAACGATAACAGCGGAGGTGACGCATGTCGCAGCAAACGAATAAATCGGTATCAGAAAAAATGGCGCAGCTTGGCAAACTTGTTGCATGGTTTGAAAGCGATGAGTTCACGCTTGAAGACGCGATTGAGAAATTCCGCGAAGCAGAAGAACTGGCAAAATCAATTGAAAATGACCTGAAAAATATCAAAAATGATATAAACGTTATAAAAAAACGATTCGACGAGGTATAGGCGCGCCATGTCGTGGCTGTTCTTTATAGTACTTGCTCTTATTGTGCTCGCTGGGTTTAGCGCGTTTACGGGAGCACCATACGTGCCATCTCATCGGCGTGATGTTGCGCGGGCGTTTCGCGAGCTGTACCCGTTAGGCGCAAATGATGTTTTGGTTGATATTGGTTCGGGAGATGGCGTTGTGTTGCGCCAGGCGAGTCAACGCGGCGCGCGGGCGGTTGGTTACGAAATTCATCCGCTGCTCGTTTTACTGTCGCGGTGGTTGTCGCGCGGCGATGCCCGCGTGACGGTGCGCTTTACAAATTTCTGGCGCGTTGATTTGCCGAATGACACGACTGCCGTATATGCGTTTGGCGATAACCGCGATATGTCGCGCATGGTACGGTATGTTGAAGCGCAGGCAGCGAAGATTGGCCGTCCGCTGTACCTTATTAGCTATGGGTTTCAAGCGAACGGCTACAAGGCGGTAAAATCAATTGGCGCGCATCATCTATATATCATTAACCCTTTGCATAAATAGCTGCGACCACGTATAATCATAACCATGAAGACACGGCGAAACAGTGAAAAAGGAGCTATCAAGGGTAGTATTGTTGCTATCGTGGTGCTAGTGATTTTAGTGATCGGGTTTGGCGCGTTTAGCGTGTGGGCGTATTTGCAGTATATGGATCAGAAAAAAGATGTTGATGGCAAGATTGATGTCGCAACCGCTGAAGCGGTCAAGAAGAATAGCGAGGAAATGCAGGCGAAGTTTGAGGCGGCGGAGAAAGAGCCGAAGCGCCAGTTTGCCGGACCGTCTGACTATGGCAGCTTAACGTTTGATTATCCAAAAACTTGGAGCGCATACCAAGCAACCGACATCAGCAAGGGCGGCGGCGTGACGTATGAGGCGTATCTGAATCCAGTACTTGTACCGCCGATCACGCAGACGTCGAAATTTGCGCTGCGTATTACGATTGAGCAAAAGACATACGACCAATCGGTGGCGCAATACGATCCATATGTTAAGCGCGGCGATTTGAAATCAAGCGCATATAGCGACGGTAAGCGTACAGGCGTGAAGCTCGTTGGTAACTTTACAAAAGATATTTATGGTACGGCAATTCTGCTGAAAATGCGCGACCGCACCTTGACGATTCGCACCGACGGCGATGTATTTACCGAAGATTACGAAGCACTTCTTAAGACAGTGAAGTTCAACGAATAAACAAATGCGCTTACGCTAGAGCTGATGCTTGCCTGCGTGCTACACTGGAAGTACGATGCAGGAGGGTAGAACGCGAGAGCCGTTTCGGCTGCCTCTAGTGGCAGCAGCAGCGCATGAGTTAAAAGCGCCGTTGGCACTTGTGCGGCAGCTGTCGTTAGCGCTTGAGACGGGCGGTTATACTGATACGGAGCGGGCGGTTTTGCAGCGGCGCATTACGTTGACAACTGAGCGCGCCTTGCGGCTAACAACAGACTTAACGCGTGCTGAACGGCTTGACGACGGACTGTTTAAAGTCGAGCCGCTTAATCCGATTGTGCTATGCGAAGAGGTGGCGGATGAATTATCGCCGCTCTATACAGCGCACAACCGAACGATCGGCGTAAAATCACACAGAAGGCAGTTGTTGGGACTTGCAAACCGCGAGCTGTTGCGGCGTATTCTGCTTAATTTTACCGATAACGCGCTTCATTATAGTTTGCGTGATGCGCCGGTGTATATTTCGGCGCAGCAGCGCCAGCGCGGTGCTGTGATCCGGCTCGGCGTGCGCGACTATGGACCGGCAGTACCGGCGAACGTATGGCAGCGACTGATGCAGAATTTAGGCCAACCGCAGCCGCTGCACAACCGTCCGGCAAGCAGCGGACTTGGTATAGTAGTGGCGCATGAATTTGCGGCAGCGATGGGGGCGTCAATTGGCGCGGTGCGCCATCGCGATGGCGCAACATTTTACGTTGATATCATGACATCAACACAGCTGAGGTTGCTATGAAACGCGTACTAATTGTTGATGATGATCGGTGGTTTGCCGAGCTATTAGCAAAACAGCTGCGGGGCATAAACGTTGATGTGCAAATTGTGGCGCATGCGCTTGAGGCAATGGTAGTGATAGACGAGCATCCGCCTGCTGCTATTATCCTTGATATTTTCATGCCCGGTCCGAATGGGTTTGTGCTGCTGCAAGAATTGCAGTCGCATAGCGATTTGGCGCAAATTCCAGTAATTATTTGTACAGCAAGCACAAGCGAACTGCGGATGGAGGACGCGGCGGCATACGGAGTGCGCCAGATTCTTGATAAATCGACAATGATGCCGCAGTCGGCTGTTGCGGCAGTGCGAAAGGTATTAGTATGAGCGCAGAGCGAACGCAGGCGATTGTGTTGCGGCGTACAAACTTCGGTGAAGCGGATCGGATCTTGACGCTGTTGACGCCGCTTGGGCAGCGAGGCGCGATGGCGCGCGGTGTTCGGCGCGAGAAAAGTAAGTTGGCGGGCGGCATTGAACTATTTGGCGTGAGCGATGTTGTACTGCAGCAGGGGAAGGGCGATCTCGCAACATTAACATCAGCACGCCTTATTCATTTTTATCGGAATATCCTGGCGGATTATGATCGGCTGCAATTTGGCTATGAGGTAGTTAAATATGTCGAGCGGGCGAGTCGCGATGTTGACGAGCCGGAGTGGTTTGATGTTGTACAATCGGTCTTTGCAGGGCTTGATGCGCTGTCGGTGCAGCTGCAGCTGACGCAAGTATGGTTCTATATCCATTATGCGAGCTTGACGGGGTACGATTTAAGTTTTTCGCGCGACATAACTGGCGTGCCGCTCAATCCAGAGCGCACCTATATGTATGATATTAGCGAACGCGGGCTGCGTCCGAGCGTGCAGGGTGATATCTCGGCTGATCATATTAAATTTTTACGCTTAGTGGCAAACAAGCCGCTATCGGCTGTGGCGCAAATTGGCGGTGTGGAACGAATTTTACCAGACTGCTGGCTGCTAGCGCGGCAGCACGCCGGCGTGTAGCTGCTCGCTGAGTCATGGTATAATTAGCGGTAGTTATGGGAAAGCAAATTAAGAACGAGAAGATGGAAAATTTAGTGAGCTTATGCAAACGTCGCGGTTTTATTTACCAAGGTTCGGATGTCTATGGCGGTTTGAGCGGCACATGGGATTACGGTCCACTTGGCGTAGCGCTGAAGCGGAATATTATGCAGTTGTGGTGGCGGCACTTTGTTGACGAGCGCGACGACATGTACGGTGTGGATGCGGCGATTTTGATGAATCAGAAGGTGTGGCAGGCGAGCGGGCATGTTGATACGTTTGTTGATCCGCTGTGCGAGGATACGGTTAATCACCGGCGCTATCGGACGGATCATATTTTGAAGGATAACGGCGTTGATCCGGACGGCATGACGATGCAACAGATGGATGCGGCGATTCGCGAAAAGGGAATTACAAGCCCGGATGGTAATCCACTGAGTAACTCACGAACGTTTAATATGATGTTTGAAACGTTCATTGGTCCTGCGAGAATGATGGGACGAGATGGGATGTTAGAGAAGGCGCAAGAGGCGCATGAATATGGTGATAAGCTTAGCACGAACCTAAATGACGAGAATGCTATGCAGAATGCTCTAAATGCTATTCGCATGGGTAGTGCTTTTCAGGATGCAATAATCGAAAATCTCAAAGGCGAAAAAGAATCGCTTGTATATATTCGTCCTGAAACCGCTCAAGGCATCTTCACCAATTTCAAAAATGTCGTTGACGCTTTTTATCCTAATTTGCCGTTTGGTATCGCTCAGCAGGGCAAGGCATTTCGTAATGAAATTGCACCGCGCGACTTTATCTTCCGCAGCCGTGAGTTTGAGCAGATGGAAATTGAATACTTTGTTGATCCAGAGCACTGGCAGGAAGCTTTTGATGAGCTGCTGGCGGCGACGCATGAATTTCTCGGTAAGCTTGGTTTGAGCCGCGAGCATATCCACGAGCTAGATGTGCCGGCTGAAGACCGAGCGCACTACAGCAAGAAGACCATTGATATCGAGTACGATTTCCCGATCGGTCGCGAGGAGCTGATGGGTATCGCTTATCGCACAGATTTTGACCTTGGTAACATTCAGCGTGTCAGCGGTAAAAGTATGGAGTATACAGTGAAGGGCACGAACACGAAATTTGTGCCGCACGTCATTGAGCCGAGCTTTGGCGTGGAGCGAGCACTGATGGCGGTGCTGAGTGAAGCGTATCGCGAGGATGAAATCAATGGCGACAAACGCGTCTACCTGGCGCTACCTGAGCACCTAGCGCCAGTGCGATTCTGTGTTTCTCCGTTACTCAAAAACAAGCCTGAGTTAGTCGAAAAAGCCCGCGCTGTTTATCGCCAGCTGAAGGCGGCATACGGTCGTGTTATGTGGGATGATAACGGCAATATCGGCAAGCGCTATCGCCGCCAAGACGAAATCGGTACGCCGCACTGCGTAGTTATAGACTTTCAAACACTAGAAGATGGCACTGTGACGGTACGCGAGCGAGACACGACTGAGCAGCGACGAGTGAAGATTGAGGAACTGTAAAGTGGCGTGTATTTCACGGAATAGTTACATAGATTACTGATGTAATATTATAATATTATAATATTATAATAATTTTGCTATAATACTTTCATGACAATTACAACAATTCAAAAAATCATTAAAATTGGTACGAGCCGTGGTGTTACATTGCCGGCGAAGCAGTTAAAGGCGCTAAAGTTGAGCGATGGCGACGAGGTGAAAATTACTATTACGCCAGCACGTAAGTGTAAAAAGTTAACTGATGAATACGCTGACTTCAAAGCGGTATATGGTGAAACACTTAAAAACCTGGTTAACCGTTGATGGCGAACTATTTTAACCTTGAAGAAATTTTGAAGTTGCATCTTTGGATTATCAATGATTATGGCGGTTCGCATGGCGTGCGTGACGAGAACGCTCTCAGGTCGCTTGTTAAATCGCCACAAGGTACGTTATTCGGCGTGAAGCAATATGCTACTGTATACGAAGAAGCTGCTGTATATATGAGAAATTGTATCGCCGATCATATATTTGTTGATGGTAATAAGCGTACGGGCGTGACGCTTGGAGTGATATTCTTAGCGCGCAGCAGTTGCAAGTTAGTAGCTTCGCCTCATGAACTTGAAGACTTTGCTGTCCGCATCGCTGCGGATCATCTGAGTATAGCGGAGATTGCTGATTGGTTGCGTATGCATGTGAACGAAAGATAACTGCAATAAAAAATCTTGCTATACATTTCGTTTTGTGATAAAACTGAAATAATCGCATCAATTGATGCGATATCGCTCCTTTAGGGAATGAGGTGAATGTGTATGGCTCGGGACACCGAGCTTGACCGCCTGAAGGCAGCTCAAGATCTCGCGTTCCAGCGCAAGCAGCGTGCATACGAAACTATGCAGTCGGCGTGGCAGCGCAGGTCTTCGGCACGCGACGAGATGAATCGCGCGTTTGAGGCGAAGCAGCGCGCTCACGAAGTGCAAGAGGCTTCGTGGCAGGATTATCAGCGGGTTAAGCGGGCAAATGGCCCGCGAATTGACCAGCTGAATAGCCAGCAGGAAGCTGCCTACCAAAACATGCGCCGCGCGTTTGACAACGCGTCTATGGCGTATGATCGCCGTGATGGCGCTGCTGCGCGCAGTCATGCAGACGACGGGCACGCCTTTAAGGCGGAGGCTCAGCGCTACGTTGAAGAGCGGCGCCGTCTGGTTGCTGAGATTCGTGCCGCGCGTGATCGCCACGCGGGTCCGAAAGCAGACTTTCAGCGAGCGAAAGCCGATTTTACTGCTGCGAAGCAGCGGTTTGATCAGGCAAAAGCCGAGCATGAGTGCGCAAAGGATGAGTTCCAGCGCGCTAAGCGCGAGTTTGACGTAGCGCGTCAGGCATTCAAGGCGCGTCTTGAGAAGGTTCGCGCCGAGCGCAACCGCCGCCGCGAAGACAAGCGTGCTATCGCCGAGAGGGCTGGTGTGCCATCTCAGTATCTCGACGACTTGTGGGTCTCCAGGGATTCAAATGGCAACACCAACATCTACTTCGGTGGAGTTGGTAAGCCAAATGGACCTGGGCATGGTCACTACGTTGTCGATCGAAATGGTCGAGTGACGTACCGTCGCAACCCGAACGATCCGCACGGCTCGCATAACTTTGTGGACAATCGGTCTGATGGAAAGATGAAGTCTGAGCAGACTGAGGAAGAGTACATTGACTCTCAGCGGGCCGAAGGGCACTCTGGTGGATGGGGTCTCGTTCATTACGGATTCATAGATGACCTTCCTGTCACCTTTGCTATGGGGTGGGGTACAAAAGAGGGTCATACTCTGCTTGCGGACGGTCATGTGGACAAAACGAGTTTCCGCAAGAGCGAGAACCACGATCACTATGGCTCTGGAAAGGGTGCACACGGCAACGTTAAGTACAGGGGTCGGTATACTGGTCCTGGAGCCTAGGATAGGAGCGTGATAGAATGACCTGAGTCAAGTCTGAAAACTGACTCACACCTACGATATGAATGAATGTGTAATAAATCAGCTCAAAAAGTACGCGTGCCAAAAGGTAGCGGACTTAGCGCAGCATAATAACGATTTACGACCGATTAGCTATTTATTACAGAATGATTTTGCCGACATACCCTCAGACACGCGCCTGCTTACTGATGACGAGGCATATTCTTTGACGATTATTCCCACTAATACGAAAGCGCTTCCTCCTCGTGTGTTTGATGTAAAAACGCGTAGCGCATGCCTTGATTTAGCAGAAATAATTTGGCGTATTGCTGCCGAAACTAGGAATTGCCACGACATGGTACATGTCGCTAAAGCGGTTTACCCGTTACTCTCACAGGATTCTGCAACGTTCAACGGCGGATTTGATTTAGTAGAATGCATGGATTGGTATTTTGACGACGATGTGCCAACAGCAGAAAAGCGTCAATATGCCAAAGAGCTTACCGATGAACTCCGAACAGTTGTTGAAAAGACTAATGCTCGTTTTATGGATTTTTTAGCGAAGGTTACGCGTACAGTTGCAAAAGCCGTAAGTACGTCTATAGAGGAGCTCTGCGAGCGTGGCGACTACACTCAGACATATGGCATGCCAACGAAGACCGGCGAACTGATAGCGAGTGAGCTGATCAGTCTCATCGCACCACATACCGATGCCGAGCTCAAGGCAACCGGTGACGAATGGCTCTTTGAGGATATCCTTGAGGTAGCTGGTCGTCTTGACATTAGTGTCGAACGAACGGAAGACTGGCGCTTATTGCGCTCATACCTGCCGCGTTTGCGGGCGTTGCAATACAGGCATAATAGAGGGAAGTGAGCTTTGTCTCACAATTAACTAAGATTGGCGTGAATCCTTTCACTTTGGTATACTCTTGATAAATTACGAGCGTTTATTGAAATTTCTTGCATGATATAATCAAGCTATGGATGAGGCGCGAAGGGCTCTCAGAAAAAACCTTTTAGGAAATTATGAAGCTTGAAAGTAGTAAGCCGCTGGCGGGCGATCTAGAAATATCAAATGCTGGCGGCGGGGGTGAGAAAATGTGGCAGGAAATGAAAGATCTAATTGCGAAATTGTAATGACCGTATGGACATTCAATGGCAAGCCGCTCTAGCGCAGGATATCATTCATGCAGCTCGCGCATACCATAGCGACGGGCGAGCGCTTGAATATTTAGCTGATTTTGCTTTTTCGCTTGCGCGCTGGTTGAATGATACGAGCGTTGTCGAATGGGATAATATTCATTCTGTATGCGAACAGCGATATGTCTCGCTACAGTCCGAATCAGAAACTTGTTTTGATGAGAACATGCTTGGTCAGTGCGAGGCATATATCGCAAAGCAGGCGAGGAGGGCGCAGCGTATTCAGCAAGACATAGTACAAAACGACTCTCAATATACGTATCAAGCTATTCTTGCGCGTGATATAATTTCAGCAATAATTCAATATCAGAATAACATCCGAATGCTTGCATATCTGACACGGTTTATAGATAGTATCGTTAGTGGTATACGGGTTAAACCAGCTATTGATTGGGCGGATGTACGCACAATTTGTCGGTGCCGGCTTGAATCGCTGCGCCAACAACGTCAGCCAGTGCCAATTGATGAGAATGCTCTTATTGCTTATCAAACGGCGCTTGTATCGCTTATTCATAAATTTTTACCTTCATAACATATGAAATCAGTCTAACGATATATTCTTGCCTGCAACATCAATAGTGAAAGGTACGGGGAATAGGTTATAGCTATCAGTATGGAAGTATCTACTACGAATACGTTTCGGGGTATACTATAAGCATGGCTGTAAAGAGTTCCGCGCCGCAAACTATCAAGCGCTATTTGAAATATGCGCTCTACCGGTATCGTGATAGTGACAATAGTGAAGCGGCATATTATTTCGCGCAGCTTGCGTTTTTACTAATGTGCGCATGCGGCGATACGCCTGCTAAATGGCGCGGCGTTTTCCGCGAGTATGATGCATCGGATTGTCGCGGCAGCAAGCAGCAATCCGAAAGTGTACAAATGACGTATAAGCAGGCGATAGCACACTGTAAGAAATCGGTCAACATGATCGCGAAAGATGGGATTGACACACTTTTAGCAGACGAGCATGAGGCATTTGATAGAGCAGATGTGCTAGAATATCCACTCTATCAACAACGCTGGATGACCCTGCGCGACTATCCGGTGCTTTATATGATATACGAGGCTGCAGATGAGGCGCTCGCTATCCGTACGACGCGCTTGATGTGGCAGAAAATTCTACTGTATGCCGATATGCTTGATGCGCCGCTTGAACATCCCGCCGTACATCTTACTGACGCTTATCGTGCTTGCCTGAAGCATTTTATTATTTTGAATACAGTCGGCGTGCTACGCACCTATAAGAATGACCCGGCGGTGCTGCGTGATATCTGTGTAGCAGTATCGCTCGTGGCAGATCTCTTAGCTAATGATGAAGTGGTGAAATGGCGTGAAATTTCAGCCATCTGCGACCAGTGTGCCGCCGCTTTCCGCTACGGCGATGACGTTGCTCTATATCGGGATTACTTGAAGACATTGCGTGCTACGTACCAGCGCGCAGTGAATGCGTATTTTGACAATACCTATCAACATAAAACCCCGCGCCATCAGGATAGCAGCTCTTGAACTGTGAGGCGGTATCGTTATAATAAACGCATATGTGGTGCCGAGCAAATAAGAAACGCCGTCGCAGCTGGGGAGTGACAATCCTTGCTAGTCTATTTGCTATAGTTTCCGGGTTTGGCGCCGTGCTTTGTTGGCTTAATCTCAGTGCTGACGTACTCCTGCCGGCAATTGTATTGAGCGGCATATGCATATTGGCGCTTATTGCTGCAGTAACTGGTAGCGCAGAATGCTTTTTCTTGATACTGACAGGATCAAGTATATGGGAGTAGAGAGGTGCTTGCATAAGTGCTATTATGGTATATGTTCTAGAGAATAGTAACTAATGGATAAGGATAGAATCGGAATGCAAGCTAAAAAGCCTTTTCTCTTACTTCAATCGCGCTCGGAAGACGAAGCGTCGGATGATGAATATCAAGCATTTTTGAAATTTGGCGGCTTAAAGCCGGCAGAGTTAACGCGGCTACGATTGGATATGGGCATGCGGCCGCAGGTTGCGTTAGATGACTACTCTGGTGTACTGATGGGCGGCGGAGCAGCAAATTTTGCGTATGATGATGCGCAGAAATCGCCTGAACAGCGCGAGTTTGAGTCGTATATTTTACCGCTGATACAGCGGATTGTCGCTACTGATACGCCGTTTCTGGGTGCATGTCTTGGCGTCGGTGCACTTGTAACAGCGTTGGGCGGGCGAACGAGCTTTGACTATAGTGAAGCGGTTGGCGCAGTTGATATTAAACTAACTCCGGAGGCAAAGAACGATCCATTGTTGGTAGGCATGCCGGCAGAATTTCGTGGTTTTGTTGGACATAAAGAAGGTGTCGTAGAACCGCCATCTCGTTGTGTGGTGTTAGCGCGATCAAGCACTTGTGTGCAGATGCTGCGGGTTGGTCGTAACGTATACGCGACACAGTTTCATCCAGAACTTGATGCCGCTGGGCTTGCGCTGCGCATCAATATATATAAACATGCTGGTTATTTTGCACCAAGCGAAGCACAGTCTCTAATTGATACTGTTCGTCGCGAACATGTTACCGAGCCGGTTAAAATATTACAGCAGTTTATCAAACGGTATAAGTAGCCATTGCGAATAGAGGCTAAGCTTCCGATAGCACGAAAAATGCAGACGCTTAAATACCCTTGACGCTTAAACATAAACGGGCGTACACTAAGGGTAAGCGGTACTAATATCGCACTAACCAAAGGAGGATTAGTATGAGTAAACTTGTCAAATTTGATCCGTTCGCTGAAATGGACGCATTGCAGCGCCATTTCTTCGACAACGACGTTTGGCCGCGCCAGATGCGTAGTGTTGCCGTGCCAACAACCGACGTCTATATGGACGGTAATAATCTTGTAGTTGAGGCGCATTTGCCGAAGTTTGAAGATAAAGATGTCAACATCTCAGTTGAGAATGATAACCTAGTAGTCCAGGCGCAGCGCCATGAAAAAGAAGAGGATAAAGGTAAGAAGTATGTTGTGCGCGAATCAAGCAGCAGCTTTTACCGCAGCGTACAGCTACCAGAGCGTGCTGACACGGATGCAATTGAAGCGCATCTGGAAGACGGCGTTCTGAAAGTTGTTGTGCCGGTAACGCCTGCTCCTGAACCGAAGAAAATTGCAGTGAAGACAAAGAAAAAGTAGCTAGTCTAGCGAGATCTTCTGCGACCGCCTACCATTTTGGTTGGCGGTCGTTTTTGAAAGGTGCTAAGACAACTAAGGTAGCAAGCCAAGGAGACATGCTACTTGTATTCATTCCCAAAAAAGTAAAAAGCCCAAGTCCTACACACTCTATACCTAATAATATAAAACATGTACGCTTGGGCAGAAACAAAGAGCCATAAGAAAGAATTAATCAAACAAACAAACAGCTCTTTGTCTATAACAATACAGCTAAACCGCCAAGCAAAATCCACATAGGAAATCTATAAAGGATAGCTCAAAGCAGTAAGCTATAAATAAAGTAAAGAAAAAGAAAGGAAGCGAGCCATAGGCAAAGCAATAAAACCCGCCATACAGCTAAGCCAATAAGCCTAAGAAGACTTAAAGGCGAGGAGACAAACCTTAAACGAAAAACTCATAGCGTCTGCAACCAGCAAACAACTAGAAGTGGCGAACTTGCGTGGTGCAGGCGCTAGCCAAAAAGGCTAACGCCTGCACCCCTCCCCGATGTGGACTAGTTCCTAGTCCACATCGGGGTCATAGGGTAGAGCCTGCGTGAGGCTCCATTCTTGATCGCCGTTGCGGCGACCTCCCGGATGATATCCGGGATCGAGCGCCGCGGAAAGGCAATTGCCTCCCCGCGACGCTCCGGATAGTACCTCAATCGCCACCCGCCATAGGTGACGATCAGAAGCGCATTGCTGTACTCAGTATCGCGTGCGATACTGAGTACAACGAACTCCTTGCAGAAGGGCTTAATCACCCCCTCTGCGGACCAGACCAGGCTGAACCTACAAGAGGGAGCAAACTCCCTCTTGTAGGTTCCGATGTTCTCCTCAAGGAGACCCCAGGCGGGGCCTCCATCTACGTAGCATCGTACGAGCGGTGCTGTGTCGGTGATCTCAGCGGTGGAGCGCAGCATGGGCGCTCTCTCCTTTCTCTCTAAAGATTCTACTTTTCGCACGGGATTGCACGAAAAGCTGATATATATATACCATACTTGCCGTATAAAGTCGATAGTTTGCGATAGAATTCGGGTGTGATAAGGTCTAAAACAGGTCAAAAAGCTATCCTCCTAAGATTTATCTGTGCTGTACAATTACTGTGTATACGTTATGTAGAATGTACTTGCACGCTCCAGGAGACATAGACTCTATGCATTTTTATGATATAATATACAAATGAGACGTGCATTTTTTCCCGAAACAGAGTATGATTTGGCTGCAATTTTACGTGTTAATGAGAAGAATGCAGATTATCTAAATGGTGCCATTGATCCTTCGGGCGAAGGAATAAGAAAGATGGCGACATGCGCATTAAAAGAGATAAGAAGAGGTGTTGATGGTTTCTGTGGTGACTACGGAACAGGTTTTCCGTATCATTCATCAGAAAAAGGCGGTCAAGTCATTAAGGATCAACCGGAATTTACACGCTACACTGGCGAGTTGTCGAATTTGATACGCAGAGAGATGGCTGTTAGGGCTTTATGGCCATGTCCGAGTTGTCAGTTAGGAGCTGATTTTACTCCGTCGCAATGCGTCGACTGTAACATAACCCCACTAAAACCTCGTACTATCATAAAAGTCATGCCGGATATGGATACTTTCGTGATCTGTGATGAGAATGACAAGAAAACGCGTGACGCTATTTGGTCAGTTGCTCAAGATAAAGGGTTTACGCAGTCTGATTTCAATACTAATGAGAGTTTGACGCGAATTGAAGGGGCGCTTGATGCGTGGGCAGAGGGGCGTAAACCAGCAAGCTATTTACCAATAGATCTGCATGTTATAGATAAGAATGATTTTATACAGGCTTGTGCCGATATAGGCGACGGCAAACTTACTCATCCGACCATATGGTCAATGTATGCAGAATGGAAAAATAATAAAAGTATTGATTTTTGGTTTGATTTTGTGTTTAGCATGACGCCTTGCCCAAGAGTGACAGATACTGAAATATTAGATGCGATTGACGAGGCTCGCTCAAGACTGACGAGATGCTATAGCGTTGATCAATTAGTTGATATTGTAATGAAGCAAAGCTACCGTGCTCGTCAACTTTTGCAATATGAGCCAACGATGGAGGCGCTGAGAGAGAAGTTAAGCTCATGGCAGCAGATCTGATAGACCTACACACCCACACAAATTGTTCGGACGGCGATTATGCTCCGGCTGAATTGCTGCGCTTAGCGAAAAAGCGGGGTGTAAAAACCATTGCTATCGCTGATCACGATACGGTTGATGGTTATGATAAAGAGTTATTTTTGCTGGCAAAAGAGCTAGAGATTGAATTAATCCCAGGAATAGAGTTTTCGACAATTGACAAAGAAAGCGGACAAAAGATTCATGCATTAGGTTTGGGGATTGATCTGGAGAATAAGGTACTGAGGGAAAAATGCACACAACTGCGCGCCGATCGAATTAAGCTAATGGGGCAGATTGCAGAAAAATTGGCGAGCTGCGGTTTTATTTTGCGGGTAGACGAGTTGGTGGCATCCGGCGAGATTATCACCAAGGCGCATATTGCGCGCGATGTTTTGGCTAATGAAGCGAATCGACATCGGTTGATTAAAGCGCATGGAAGTATGCCTCTGCAAGGCGAATTCATTGAGAAGTGGTTGATTAAAGGCTGCCCAGCGTTTGTGCCAAAAACGAAGCCGCTATTAACTCATGAGGCGATTGATATAATCCATCAGGCTGGTGGAATATCATCGTGTGCGCACCCAAGTTTTAATGTTATGAAGGGTTTTTCGCTTGAGTGCATGAAACAGCTAATCCTGCGCAATAAATTTGACGCAGTTGAAGCGATCAATATACAGTACGACAAAGAAAACGGCGATCGGCGATTTGATATGGTTCAAGAATTTACGCAATTTGCGGAAGAAAGCAGCTTGCTGATTACTGGCGGCTCGGATTATCATAGTGACAATCGCGAACTTTGGGGAAATATGCCGAGCCTGGGCATGGCGGATGAGGCAGTGCGCCCGGGGCAGGAGATGGTAGATAGCTTAAATTTACTTGTCACTTCTCGTGCTACGACTGCCGAGTAGCCGGATTTGGGAATTATTACTACGAATCTGCAGAACGAGGCTACCTTAGGCTATTTGTTTCGTGCTTGCCTTCTGAAAAGGGTAAAAGCGGTACAGGGCTATTTTTTATGGTACGTTTTCTGCAAATTAACACTAGTCTAGTGTTGGTGCAGGGTTGTGCGCAATTTTTCCACTAGACCATAAACACTAGATATGGGCACGCTATATATAGCGTGTGTGCAATGCGGTATACTGGAATAGAGAAAAGGAGAATAGTATGGGTTGGTTACGAAATTTCATATTTGGCGTAGATCCGGCACATGATGACGCGGGTCTATCAAAACAGGTACGAGATTGGGAGGCAGAGAAAAACAACGATATGTCGCCGCAGTCAGACGATGCAGTGGATAGTGAAAAAGGGCAAGAGAAAGAACAGTATGACGGTAACCAGCATACAGAGCCAAGCGCGTACCGAACCGCGTCAGGCGCGAAAGTACTGCCAACGCTTACTGTTGATCGTGTTGAGCCGCACCTGTCTAATAATCTTGCGAATTTAGAATTATGGATTACGCTGCATAATCGCTCGCCGTACGATATTGAGATTACTAAGGTTGATCTGCTGAAGCAGAGTACTGATCCAGATCGATTTTTGCGCGCCGGCGAATCGCACGAAATCCGTGTGTACCGCGGACAAACGCCGCGCGACCGCGCATACACCAAAGCATATATTGACGTAAAAATTACAGGGACGGGCGACTATTTCCGCCAAGAATATATGATTAACTACGACCTGAAAACGAGCGGCGGTGCGAACTGGTATGTGCCGGATGCATTGCGAAAATCACTGCCGCCGCGAGACATTTAAGGAGTATGATGCGATATGAGAATTTTTTATACTGATGGCAGTGCTAGTCCAAACCCGGGACCAGGCGGGTTTGCGGTAATAGAAAACAATAGGCCAGTAGCGCTTGGTTCGGAAGACGGCGAAACGACGAATATTCGCATGGAGGGGTTTGCACTTGTAACGGCGATGCGGCTAGCGGCAGGGGAGCCATGTGAAATTCATACCGATAGCGAGTTTTGGATCAATGTACTAACGAAATGGGCGCCAGGATGGGAGGAAAAGGGCTGGCGCAAAAAAAATGGCGAGATCAAAAACCTTGAGCTTGTGCAGCAGGCGTACGAATTATATCGCACGGTGCAGCCTAAGCTCGTATGGGTGCGCGGGCATGTCGGGCATGAACAAAATGAACGAGCAGACGAGTGGGCGAATAAAGCACGCCAGGGTGCGCGGCTATAATAGTTTGACAAAACGTATATTTTATTGATAAGATATATCAATATGAGTGAGTTGTGGTTGCCAAAGCAGGTGTCGGTAAGTTGCGATGACTACCGTGACGATACCAGTCTAGACGATGATTTAGCACTGGCAGTTGTTCATAAGATTGCCTATGACGGTAAGATGCAAGCGATTCATTACAGTGTAGCAACGGGACATGAAAACTGTCATGAGGCATTGATGAAGCGCGTTGGCCACGCCGGTCGTTATTTCCCGTTACCTAAAGAAGCGGCTGAGCCGCAGGCGACGGTTTGCGGGGTTCGAGACGATCCTATCTTGGGCGTGATATATGGAACAAAAGGCGCATCTCAATATGACGCGGAATTATCACCGGTACAAACGAGAGGTATGCTTAAGCTCGGCGCATATATTGTTGCGGGTGTATTGTCTTTTACTCGCGAGCACATACATGAACTTGGCGGGCAGCCGTTTACGCTAACTAGCGACCAGATAGGCGAATGGCGTCAGCGGTTTTTGCCGTATGTCACTGAACAACCGCGCTCGCGGTAGGTTTTCGTCTATAATAGAATTATGAACCAGAGACTCGCTCTCGAAATTTTATTGCATGGCGAAAGTGCACTGTTAACTGGACCGGCGGGGACGGGTAAGACGTTTGTGCTGAATCAATTTATTCGTGCAAGTAAAGATGAGGGAAAGTATGTGAGCGTGACGGCAACGACCGGACTAGCGGCGACACACCTGGGCGGCACGACGATTCACGCCTGGGCGGGGATAGGCGTACTGGATTATCTACCGGATCGATTCGTCGATCATATTACGAAAGGACGGCGTGAAATCATCGAAAAAACAGATATTTTGATCATTGATGAGATTAGTATGCTGCACGACTACCGTCTAGATATGGTTGACGAAGTATGCCGTCTGGTGCGTAAGGCGCCGGACGTACCGTTTGGCGGTATTCAGGTAGTAATGTCGGGCGACTTCTTCCAGTTGCCGCCAGTGAATCGGGCAGGCAGCCGTGAGGGTAGCTTTGTGGTGCACTCGGATGTGTGGCGCGAGCTGAATCCAGCAATTCTGTATTTAGATGAACAATTCCGTCAGCATAAGGGTGATGCGCTCCTTGATATTTTGACGAGTTTGCGGGCGAATGACCTGCGTCGTCATCACGCTGAAACATTGCTGGATCGTACCGAATACGAGCCGCCAACGGACGCTGACTTGACAGAGCTCCATACGATGAATGTTGACGTCGATCAAATCAATAGGCGAAGGCTGGCAGAGCTAGCGGGTGACGAAGTGCGGTATATACAACATACCACTGGCAGCGTGCATTACGTTGAGAACTTGCAGCGTAGTGTGCTTGCGCCGGTAGAGTTAGTGCTCAAGCTTGGCGCCCTCGTTATGGCGGTTAAGAACGACCAGAGTAAACGCTATGCGAACGGCAGTATCGGTATGGTAGTTGATTTTGAGTCGGGAACAGACTATCCAGTAGTGCAATTCCGTAACGGCAGGACGATAGTAATGCAGCCGGATACGTGGGAATTGCGCGATGGCGACAAAAAGCGGGCAAGTATCAGCCAAATTCCGCTGCGCCTAGCGTGGGCGATTACAGTGCATAAGAGCCAGGGTATGACGCTTGATGCAGCGCGCATCGACCTACGCAAAGCCTTTGTGCCCGGTATGGGCTATGTAGCACTCAGCCGCGTGCGTAATCTCGACAACCTATACCTGACAGGTATCAACCGCACAGCCCTCCAGATGAGCGACGAAGCATATACGATTGACGAGCGGCTGAAAATGCGTGCGGCAAACGATCGCGAACGATTTCAATACTTGCAAAGAAAAGCTGAGGAGCGTGCCTCTAGGCCGCTAAAAAACCTGAGTAAAAAGAAATCAAGCAGCTGGTCTGAAAAAGTTGCTAAAATGCGCGAGACTCATCCGAACGCATACAAGCCGTGGCAGCCGCAGGACGATGAAGCGTTAAAACTTGGATTCATTAACGGCGAGTCGATTGAGAATTTGAGTGCGCAGCTCGGTCGCCACGAAGGTTCAATCAGAATGCGGTTGCAGAAACATTTTGGGGAAGACGCGGTGCAGTAATGAGCATAGATGTTTGCTATAGGTGCATCTTGCTCTAATATTGACTTTTTATCAAATTTTTGTTAAAATAAAAACTCATAAGATACAAGAATAAAAATGGTTAAAAGTAAAGAACTAGGTTTGTGCAGTGCGGCTGATAGAGATCGATACGATAGATATTTTTATGGTGCCACTTCTAGGTTGGTGAACGGTATACCGCTTCCAAAGACGGTCGTAGAGAGAACCCGGGAGCGTTTTGCTAGAAATATATACGACAGTTCGGAGCATACTGACGCTTTAGGGCGAAAATTTCCGAGCGGAACCTTTTTATTTCATGGTGCAACAACTTCGCATATAGTAAAAATCCTAAATAGTGGATATTTGATGAATGCACACGCAATTGATGCGAGCACTCGTGGTAGCAACGGTGGATCTGAAGGCATCTCGTGGAGTCTCAGTGAAATCGAGGCGATACCAGGTACACGGTATCATATTGCCGGTTTCGTGGCGCCGCCGGAAGCGGTCTTAGGAAAAAATACTCAGCTAGCTGTTCCGGATAAGCCGGCTCCATTTGAAGTGGTTCAGTTGTCTAAAAATATTGATGCTGAATGGTATTATGATGAATATAAAGAAATGTGGGCACTTGAGAAGGAATACAGAGAGGTTGTAAGGCATGAGGGAAGAGATTCTGATAGGGCGCTAGCGTTGCGGCGGAATATACTTGGGAGAAAAACTATTTTGGATTCCCAGTTGAGTGCTCGCAATGATGTTAGAATTCCGGTTGATAAGCTTCACATGATCGCAGCACAGCAGGATATAGATGTATGGATAGAGGTTTTGGCGCGTTGTCCAGTAAAACCGGCTGGCATAATTACGTATGATAGCGATGAGATCTGGCGCGAAGATTTTGCTTCTGGCGAACGAGGTCATGGAGCTAAACTGACAGAATGTTTGCGCCGTGTTATATCGGATAATGATCAAACTATTCGTTTTTCTGATGTATTCGGTGGTAACTTTGACGACACTATGCGAGATCGTTCGGCAGAACATATCATTGACAGCAAATACCTAGCAAACACGAAAAGAATTGTTCTTGAGGGCAAAGCCTTAGCTGTAGTGTAATCTCTGAGGGTGCGATAAAAAAGTTTATAAAAACTATAGGTGAACGAACTGACCCCCCAAGGTCATTTAACAGTCCATTAGATTATCTATATTTACGTTTGTTCCGGATTAGTTGACTGAACCTCCTTTAACCTCGCATTATAGCTTGCAATGTCGATTGAAGCTTCTGATATATTCTGATATACTCTGATAAGTATCCTTATAGGCACACAGAGAGGAATGAGGATATGCTCGTTGTGCAACATGGATTCCTGCTCGAGCTAGTGTGGATCACCGTTGAGGATGATTCACTAGCAAAAAGAATCACCCAGTGCCACGCCGATAAGAGGTCGGTTAAGCTCAATGACTGGGTGAGCGGGGAAGAGGTTGAGGTGAAGCTGCGCGAAGTCGCCTGCCTGATGGTTGGCGTGGCTGTGTACGCTATTCTGGTGGCATTCGCGATCATCGGTCCTGTCGTGGCGGGCTGTCTCATCTCAATCAAAGACAATTGGGCTCTTGGCCTGTGTCGTATGCTCTATCTTTGGATGATTGCTTTTCTTGCAATCATCTGTCCTGTGGTAGGCCTGGACTACTTGTGGGATGCGGGCATCACCTCTCTTATCAGGAAGACCAAGGAGAGGGTGTTGCTCAGGAAAATGAAGTCCTTGAGCCGTGTGAGAGTTACACAGCCTTGTATGCAGATCTTTGCCAAAGTATGCAACAAGGATGGCGAGAGTAGTTGCATTAGTAGCCGCTGCATGGTTTTTGAGGCGGATGAAGTCAGCATTCTTGAGTCCATTCTGGCAGATGAGGTCAATGGCGTTCGTGTCGTTGATATCTGCGGAATCCTCCAGGAGGATTCCGAGTCTTCTGAGCCAATGCGCTCGTCGCTCCGCAGAGGGCTTGTGCGCAAGCTTGATGCTGCTGTTGGCCAGTACCTCGCGAGGCAGACAGCTGAGAAGGATGCAGAAGAGCGGTACCGCCAGCAGGCGGAAGACGCTGAGCGGCGCGAGCGCGAAGAGGGGTGCTGCCGCCTGACGGCTATGCGTGAGCAGCATGCAGCGCTCATGCTTGGATTTGACAATCCGAGCGATGCTGATATGTTCGCGTTGCTTGAGTATGAGGAGCTCCGAGAGCTTCGTTCTCGCAGCAAGTCCTGTCCGTCGTTCAGGCGGACGGAAGACGCCTAAGCAGGCGTAGCCGGGGGAGGCTAAAATAAGCTTCCTGTCCTAGCCCGTCTGATTTGTACAATCGTATGAATCAGATGGGCTTTTTTCTGCTACAATAAAGCCATGAATACAGAACCAACTAACACGACCGAAAACGATACACAAGAGCCAACTGATATTTTTTTGTGGGCGAACCAGGCAGATGCGCATAAAGAGGCGCTTGAGGTTGATCTATTTTTGTTTACAAAAGGCTATACGGTGTATGCCACGAATTATGCTAAGGAATTAAAGGCACAACTGAAAGTATTATTCTTGTACGATATGATCAGCCAAGTACAGACTGGAGCAGCGACGGGCATGCACGTGCGTGATTTTGAGGCGGCTGCCGCCGAAGAAAACGTGCTGGAGCGCACGACGCTTGATAAGGTTGATCACGCTCAAGAGGTGATTGAGCAAATCCGTTACGGCGAAGAAAGCTTGGAGGTATTCCGCGAAGGAGACCACGAGTTTAAGAAAGTAAAAGGAATTGTGGCGCGGTTTAGCCGTCCAGGCGTGGAACCGTTTTTTGTGGCAAAGATATTGCCGCAATCGCAGGTGCTGAAGGGTGCAACAGCATGGATGTATAACGGCGATTCATTCCAGCCGTTTAGTGCTGATGTGGGCCTAAGGATTACGCCGGATAATCAGGTTCTAATCGCCGGGAACGACATTTTTGCATTCAGCGAATCAAAGTTTATCAGATTGTTCGGGTATGACGCTAAACAATTTGCGGTAGCGGAAGAAAAAATTGCTGAAATTGAGCAAAACTTTAAGTTGAAGTTTCCTGAGGGTATGACGTTTGATGCATTGGTGCGCGATACGAAATCGCTGGTGGGTAAGCTCCAAAAAGTCAATGTTGGACTAGTGACGCAGGATCAAGTGATTGAACAGGCGGACGAAATGGGCTTAGAGTTGATGACAGACGAAAACACGGGCGAAATCATCATTATGGATGCGAAAGACGCGGCGAAATTCGTGAACTTGCTTAACGATGATTATGTAACGAGCGACATGACCGGTATTCGATACGAGCTTAAAGGTAAAAAGGAGCTAAAAGATACTGCGCCAGACGATATGGGGGCGCCGGCTGAACTGTAATGGTTACTAGATTGTCTAAGTAGATAGGGGCGTTACCTGGCTCTGGTATAATGGAGCTCATGAGTGAGCGGCGGTTGATGCTAAAATTTCCAAAGCGGTTTTTGTGGGGTGTTGCAACATCGGCGCACCAAGTTGAAGGCGGTCTGCATAATAATTGGACAGTTTGGGAGCAAGAGAATGCGAGATCGCTGGCGGCGCAGGCACCGTATCAATATGGTGATTTAGACAGTTGGAGCGCAGTGAAGCAGGCAGCGAAATCGCCCGACAATTACGTTTCCGGTAAAGCGACAAACCACTACGAATTATATGAGCAGGATTTAGATCTGGTGCGTAAAATGAACATGAACGCATTTCGTTTGAGCATTGAATGGTCGCGAATCCAACCTGAGAAGGGTGCGTGGGACGCGGCGGCAGTTGAGCATTACAAGGCGGTGCTTGCGGCGTGCAAACAGCGTGGCATTGAGCCGATCGTAACACTGTTTCACTTCACGTTGCCAGTATGGTTTGCGGAGATTGGCGGGTTTGAAAAACGTGCGAATGTGAAGTATTTTGTCGAATTTGCTGAGCGTATTTTGCAGGAATTGGGGTCGCGGGTGCGCTATATTATCACAGTGAATGAGCCGTGCGTGTATGCGAACGAGAGCTACTTACGCGGCAGCTGGCCGCCGCAAATACAGAACTGGCGGCGCATGCGCGCGGTGCTTAGAAATCTTGCGGCAGCGCATAACCGTGTAGCTGACATCGTACACAGAGTGAATCGGCGTTACAAAGTGTCAGTAGCGAAAAATAGTACGTATATCTATCCGGGCGACGATGCGGCACTGACGGTGCGCGCAGCAGGAGCTATGCAATATCTGCAAGACGATTATTTCTTAAGAAAGGTTATAAAGCGTTGCGATTTCATCGGCGTGAATTATTACCAGAGCGCACGCGTGTATGGTTACCGCGTGCATAATCCCGATATTGAGGTGAATGATTTAGGTTGGGACATGCAGCCGCAATATCTGCAGCAGGTGTTAGAGCGGCTGTACGATACGTACCATAAGCCGGTGTTTGTGACGGAGAACGGCGTAGCGGACGCTGGAGACCAGTATCGTAAGCATTGGTTGGCACAATCGGTTGTGGCGATGAATCAAGCGATTGTGCATGGTGTTGATGTGCTCGGGTATTTGCATTGGAGTTTAACTGATAACTTTGAGTGGGATAAGGGATTCTGGCCGCGATTTGGATTATTTGATGTAAGCTATACAACGCTTGTGCGGTCGCCACGCCCGAGCGCGTTGTGGCTGGCGCGGTTCTTGAAGCGACAAAAGGAGATGCGAGATGGCAAACGATGAAATTACCGGCGTAAAAATAGTCGTTATCGGCGGCGGTACGGGCAGTTTCACGCTGCTACAGGGTGTTAAGCGTTACGTTAAGCATGTGACTGCACTCGTTAATATGGCGGATGACGGTGGTTCGACAGGGCAGCTGCGCGATGAGTTGGGTGTGCTGCCGCCTGGCGACGTGCGCCAGTGCTTGGTGGCACTGAGCGATAGCCCAAAAGTGCGCGACCTCTTTAATTATCGGTTTGATGAAGGCAGCCTAAAGGGTCATGCGTTTGGTAATTTATTTTTGACAGCGCTTGAAAAAATGACGGGCAACTTTGGCGAGGCGGTTGAACTGGCAGGGCGCGTGCTGAACATTGAAGGGCGTGTTGAACCGGTGACGCTGAGCGATGTTACGCTCTGTGTCGAAGGGGTAGACGGGCGTCCGGTGAAGGGACAATTTACGATTGCGCATCAAGAAATTGCGAAGCACCCGAACATCTGGCTAGAGCCGACGGCGGTGGCGAACCCTGCGGCGGTACGGGCAATCTTAAGGGCGGATTTAGTCGTTGTTGCGCCGGGAAATCTGTATGGCAGCTTGGCGCCGGTGTTAGTGATCGATGGGATTCAGCGCGCGCTGCACGAGACGCGCGCAAAATGCGTGTACGTGTGTAATTTAGTGACAAAGCCCGGACAAACGGATGGGTTCACGGTGAAGGATTTTGCGAGCGAGATTGAGCGCTTAGCGGGCGGCGAGTTTTTAGATTATGTTGTGTTTAATAACGATGAACCGTCGCCGGAACTGATGGAGAAGTATGCACACGACGGGGAGCTGGTTGTGAAGTATGATCTTGATGAGCTGCGCCGGCAACATTACGAATTTCGTGGCGTGCCGATTCTTGCGAAGCAGATGTGGGCGGGGGCGCAGGCGAGCGATCCGATCGCGTCGGCGCGTAGTTTTATCCGGCACGACTCGGATGCGGTAGCGCGGCAACTGATGCGTCTATATTTTGCGTAAAACAAAAATGTAGCAAAAAGTGCTACGCTATATCGTTGATAATTTGTAAAGATACCTCTGTTGCTATCTTGATTTTTCCACAGTTTTGTGGAAAACATAACCACGTTGTTCTAAAAAGTCAAAAAATAGGCTTGCGAAATACTCATAGAACGGTGTATCATAAAGCCAGTGGCAAAAGCATTACCAATACATGGTAAAAAATAAACACCACAAAATAATAAATATAAAAAGAAAGCAGGGGAAGTATGACGCAAACCATGGTGAGCCAGTCGGTAGATTCGGTAGTTGGTGCTGTGATTCGTGTTCCTCAGACCCGGGTCTCGCGCGTATCGCTTGCGCTTGGCGTATAGCAGCGTTTGCTTGATGCACCTTTACAATTTGTCGACATCCTCGAGATCAACAATCTGGTAGTGAGCATGTGGATTATTGACCCACAATATAAAAATAGTCAAATGCACCTTTCTCTAAAACACCTCCCAAAAACTCCACCTCACACACAAGTCTCTCAAAAGGCGTCGCTTCTTAAGGACTATGAGTTGTTTGACAATTCTCCTATAACGGTAGCGTCACCTGACTTTTACAGAAAACAAACACTACAATATGCGAAAACAAACAGCTCGCTACTGGTTTGGTGATCTCGAGTTTCTCTATCGTTACCAAGAGTGGTATGATGGAGAAAATGAGTATTAAAGAACATCCACCACTTCATGTTCCAGTTCTGCTTAATGACGTTATCGCGCTGCTTACACCCCGTTTAGGTGAGACTTACCTTGATCTAACTGCGGGCTACGGCGGGCATGCGCAGGCGATATTAGCACGAACGCAGCAGTATCCCGGTACCGTATTGGTTGACCGGGATGAGTTTGCTCATACGAATTTAAGCGAGTTTCTAGCGAAAGGAGCTCAGCTTTTGCATACCGATTTTGTGTCGGCTGCGCGTCAGCTGGTCGAGCAGGGTAGGCAATTTGATATGATTTTACTTGATTTGGGGGTGTCGTCACCACAGCTCGACCGAGCTGAGCGAGGATTCTCGTTCGCAAAAAGCGGACCGCTGGATATGCGAATGGATCGACGCCAATCGTTAACCGCCGCCGATGTTGTTAATGTGTGGACGGCGGAGCGAATTGCGCAGATCATTCGTGACTTCGGCGAGGAGTCTCCGCGCGCTGCTATGCGGTATGCGCATAGTATCGTGGCGGCACGACCGCTTGAAACGACGATAGATCTTGCCCGCGCGGTAGAGCAGGCGTATCGTGGGCCATATAGGCGCACGCATCCCGCCACTCGAGTCTTTCAGGCGATTCGAATTGCCGTTAACGACGAACTCGGGCAAATTAAAACAGTCATGCCGCTACTTCCGGCGCTGCTTACACGCGGCGGAAGAGTAGGAGTGATCAGTTTTCATAGCCTTGAGGATCGAATCGTGAAACGGTACTTCGCCGAACAGGCTGCGGCCGGCTACGAGGCGAACCTCCGTATTATTACGAAGCATCCCGTTAGCGGCGCAAATAACGACGTTCACAATCTGCGTTCGCGTAGCGCTAAGCTGCGCGTCGCTGTGAAAATATAACACAAACAGAAAGGGGGATGTAGCTATGACACGTCACATCCAAGTCCAAGACAAGAACGAAGCCGTGCGCAGCGTTGTTGTACGCCGTAGGGTATAAGCTTCTTGCACTTCACGCTTAAGCGCCCCTTCCGGGGGTGCTTAAGCTGCTGATAAAGCAGAATGATGAAACAAAGGGGCAGCCGGTACGCGTTGCCATAGTATTAACATAAGAACAAACATTCCACTACCATGCCATATCATCGAACAGTACAATTTAATAGCCGGCGCCAAGGTAATTATGGGCGTAATCGCAATACAGTTGCTTTTGCATCGGCTGTCAAGCTTGGTCCCGTGTCGCATACAGTGATCGTTGCTTTGATGATTACGATTCTAGGTCTGATATACTTAACACAGGCGACACGCGTGTCGAGCTATGATTATGCGGCGAATACTATGTCTGATAAAATTTCGTCGTTGACTGAACAAAAGAATGATTTAGCGGTCGAGAATGCTCGTTTGACAGCACTTCAGTCGGTGAAGGGGAGCAGTGTTGCGCAAGCAATGACGTCGCCAGCTGATACACAATATGTGAGCAAATAAGTAAGTATGAATATAGGTAGTCGAGGTGATGCGCGGATTAGCGCGTTGGGTATTTTGACGCTTATAGCGCTGCTATTAATGGTAGCGCAGCTTTTTCGTGTGCAAGTACTGCAACATAGCTATTATGTCCAGTTGGCAGATAAAGAGCATATCAAAAAGTTTACGCTCCGCGCGGCGCGTGGGGAAATCTACGCGATGGACGGCGATACGCCGACGAAACTCGTGATGAATACGACGGTGTATACGGTTTGGGTTGATCCAACACTCATCGTAGACAAGCAGAAAGTAATCGATGTGATGAACCGTGTGGCGGGCGGTAATGTACGCAAAGATTTTCGTCAATACTTAGATGCAAAGCATACGCGCTACCAAGTGATCGCGACGAAAGTTAGCCGTATACAGGCGCAGAAAATCAAAGACGAGAAGCTTGCTGGTGTCGGATTTGATGCATCGACGCAGCGCGTTTATCCGGAGGGAGCGCTTGCGAGCCAGGTGCTTGGCTTCGTGAATAGTGAAGGGAAGGGGAAGTACGGTTTTGAACAAGCAAACGACGAGATACTCTCTGGTAAAGACGGCGAGCTAAAAACTGTGACCGATGTACGCGATGTGCCGCTGACCGTGACCGACAAGAATATCAAAAAACCAGCTGTGAATGGCAAAAATATGGTGCTGACAATTGATCGCAATGTGCAATCAAAAGTTGAAGAAGCTCTTATGGCAGGCGTAAAGCGAAGCGGTGCGACGCGGGCGAGTGCAATTGTGATGGATCCGCGAACGGGTAAAGTGCTTGCGATGGCGAATGTGCCGACGTACGACCCGTCTAATTTAAATGTGAAGGACGTGGCAGTTTTTAATAACAGTACAGTCTCAAGTCCGTATGAGCCGGGTTCGGATATTAAAACCTTTACGGTTGCGACAGGTATTGACCGCGGCGTGATTACACCCGATAGTACCTACAATAACACCGGTAAGATTAAAGTTGAAGGCATTACTATTAACAATGCAACAAAGAGTATGGCGGTGACAGGCACTATTACGATGCAAACAGCGCTGAACTGGTCGCTTAACACCGGCATGGTGACGATCGCGCAGCGTTTAGGCAATGGCACATATATTACGCGTGCTGCGCGCAATACGATTTATGAATATTTTCATGACAAATTTAAGCTGGGCGAACTGACCGGTATTGAGCTTGCGAATGAAGCGAAAGGCACGATTATCTCACCGCTGCAGCAAGAGGGCAATGCGGTACGTTATAGCAACATGGTATTCGGGCAAGGTATGGATGCGACGATGCTGCAAGTAGCAAGCGGCTTTTGCGCAGTGGTAAACGGCGGAACGTATTTCGCGCCGACGATTATTAACGGTACAATTAACGACGATGGCGCTTTTACGCCAGCAGGCGCAAAGACGCAAACGCGCGTCATCACTGAAGCAACGTCAACGACGGTGCGCGAAATGGTTCACCAATCACATTATGCAACGTACAATCCAAAAGACGGTTCGGATCGCTATCTTGTGGGCGGCAAGACTGGCACGTCTGAAACGATTGTGAATGGTAAGTATGCCAGCGATCAGACGATTGGAACATATTTGGGTTACGGCGGCGAAAAAGGGCAGATTCCGCGTTACGTTATTATGGTTGAAATCGCTGCTGACGGCAAAGACATGGGCGGCGGCAGCGATGCGAAGCCGATTTTCAACGATATCTCAAATTGGATGCTTCGCTATTTAATGCTAACGCCACAGGGCTAGACGGGGTATACTAGATAGCATGACAATCGTAAATTTCTCAAACGAATTGAACCAAACCTTTGCGTTAAGCGTGGCAGCGTTTTTATTGGCGATGATGTTAACGCCGGTTTATACGCATTTTGCATATAAGTATAAGTTTTGGAAAACGCAGCGCAGCGCAGCGGTAACAGGGGAGAAGTTAAAGATTTTTAATAAACTGCACAAAGAGAAGATTGCGCGGCATGTTCCGACAATGGCAGGTACTATCGCAGTGGCAGCGATTACAGCGATTACATTAGCGTGCAACCTTGACCGGGCACAGACCTGGTTGCCGCTCGCGGCATTACTCGGCGGAGCATTTGTCGGGTTGATCGACGATGTGCTCAATGTGTTTGGCTCAAATCGTAAGGATGCCGGGCTGCGCAGCTGGGTAAAGTTTGCGATGGTTACTGCAATGAGCATTGTGCTCGGTTGGTTCTTCTATACGAAGCTTGGCTACAATACGATCCATATACCGTATCTTGGCGAGTGGCAAGTCGGCGCGTGGATTATTTTCTTTTTCGTATTGGCGGTGGTGTCAACGGGTAATGCGGTGAATATCAGCGACGGACTTGATGGACTGGCGGGCGGGTTGTTGGTGATGTCTTTTTCAGCGTTTGGTGTAATTGCGCTACTGCAGGGGCATATTAAGCTAGCGGGATTCTGCTTTACGGTAGTAGGCGCATTACTGAGCTACCTGTGGTTTAATATTTACCCGGCGCGGTTTTTCATGGGCGATGTTGGCAGCTTTGCATTTGGGACAAGCTTAGGTGTTGTTGCGATGATGACGAATACGTTGTTCTTGCTGCCGATTATCGGGGTTTTGTTTGTTGTTGAGGCTGGTTCAAGTTTACTACAAATCATCAGCAAGAAACTATTTCATCGTAAGATATTCATCTCAGCGCCGATTCATCATCACCTAGAAGCGACAGGCTGGCCGGAAGTAAAAGTTACGATGCGCTTTTGGGTAATCGCTGGCGTAGCAGCATTCATTGGCATGTTGATGGCGCTGAGCGGGGGACATATTACCTCATGAAAGGTTTAGCTTCATCACGTCGAGAAACGGCTCGTGTTCGTGTAAAAAGCCGGGAGCAGCGGCGGCATCGTCCCGATTACATGATCATCATGTGTATGGGCGTGCTGATGCTCATTGGTTTGGTTGTGATGTATGCGATTGGTCCGCAGCGCGCTAATGTAATGAATGCGGCATATAACGGCTCGTATTCGGCGACATATTTTGCATTTAAACAATTCGTTAGTTTACTTCTCGCGCTTGGCGTGTTCGTCGCATTAGCGCTTGTGCCGTTCTCGACGCTAAAAAATCAAGCAACAAAAATTATGGCTGCAGCGATTATTGCGTCTGCATTGCTGTTTTTGGTGGGAAATGTTGCACATATCGATACGTTTGCACAGGCGACGTTAGGTGCGTATCGTTGGTTTAATCTTGGCAGTTTCGGCGGATTCCAGCCGTCTGAATTAATGAAGTTTGCTGTTGTTATATTCATGGCAGTGTTTTTGAGCAGTCGTTATCAGCAGGGTAAAATTGACGACTTAAAAGAAACGGTTTATCCGATGGCAGGGCTCTTGGCGTTATTGTTGCTTATCGTTGTTGTCATTCAGAAAGACATGGGTACGGGTGTGTCAATCGCAGCAGCGGTTGTGTCCATGTTTATTGTCAGTACGATGAACTGGAAGATTTTGGCAAAAATTGCAGGCGTTGGTGTTATTCTAGGACTTTTACTGGTTGTGTTATCGCCGCACCGTATGGAGCGCATTAGTACGTTTTTTAGTTCTGGCAACGACGTTGCTGCAGCGGACGAGCGTGATAATAATTACCATATTAAAAACGCAATGATAGCATTAGGGACGGGCGGTTTATTTGGGCGCGGGATTGGTAAAAGTATTCAAGCGACTGGATATTTACCCGAGGCGGTAAATGACTCAATTTTTGCAATCATGGGCGAAATCTTTGGGTTTGCCGGCACGATTTGTATCATTGGGCTATTTGGTATTCTGTTATTCCGCATTTTGCGTATTGCCGATCAGCTTCCCGATATGTCTATGCGAATCGCAGCAGCGGGCGTGTTTGGTTGGTTGCTTGCGCACGTTGTGATGAATATTGCTTCAATGATTGGGTTGATTCCTCTCACAGGTATTACGTTGCCGCTGCTTAGTTTCGGTGGAACGAGCATGATTTTTATGAGCGGCGCGTTAGGTGTCGTATTTCAACTTTCGCGGTATACTAATCATAAGTCAGTTACTATGAAGGAGGATGCCCGTGCGGATTTTGGCAGCAGGCGGCGGGTCGGGCGGACACGTTACGCCGGTCGTCGCAGTATTGCGTGAATTGCGGAAAATAGAACCAAACATAGAGATTCGGTTCTGGGTTGATTATGCATTTGAAAAACAAGCGCGTACTGTCATGGGCGGGTACGATGATTCAATTCGTGTCGATACAATTGTGAGCGGTAAACTGCGCCGGTATCATCATTTGAAATGGTGGCATCAGTTGATGAGATTTCGTACGATTACGCTGCCTAATATTATTGATGCGGTTAAGGTAGGTATTGGGTTTATACAATGCTTGTGCAAGCTAGTTGCGTGGCGCCCGGATGTCGTTTTTGCGAAAGGCGGGTATGTATGTTTGCCGGTCGGTTTGGCGGCGCATGTACTGCGGATTCCGCTTGTTATTCACGATTCTGACGCGCACCCCGGCTTGACGAATCGCGTTTTAGCGCGCTGGGCAGATGCAATTGGTACAGGCGCGCCGCTGAAATTTTATCCGTATCCGCGCGAAATATCGCAGTATGTAGGTGTGCCAATTATGGAAGATTTTGTACCATATAGTGACGGGCGGCGGCGTGAAAACAAAGCAAAGTTTGGATTTGATCCAAGGCGACCGCTTATCGTTGTGACGGGCGGCGGCCTTGGTGCACAGCGAATTAACGACGCTGTCGTTGCAACGTTGCCACAGCTCGTTAAGCAGTCGAATATTATTCTTATCACCGGCGCGCAGCAATATAGCAATATTCGCGCACGTGTTCCGAACGATACCGATCAGGTGCATATTCATGATTTTATTAGCAGCGGGCTGGTTGATATGCTTGGTGCGGCAGACATTGTTGTGGCGCGTGCAGGTGCTACAACAATTTTGGAGCTTGCAGCACTCGCTAAGCCGACGATTTTGGTACCGAATGGCTATCTAACGGGTGGCCATCAGCTAAAAAATGCGGCAGTGTACGAGGAAAAAGGTGCGGTGAAAGTAATTGATGAACTGCAGCTAGATGATCATCCTGAGATACTTGTTCGGATGATTGAGACGTTGCTCGCTGATCGTGCAGCAATGGCACGTATGGGCGCAGCATTTTTGACCTTTGCCCGCCCGCAGGCAGCGCGTGATATGGCGGATATGATCATTCGAACCGCTAAGCGTAAGTGATATAATAAAAGATATATGTTAGGGAGACTCGGAAAAGCCGTGCTGCGTCGACGCTCGCCGCAGCCAGTGCGTCGGCGTGCGATTGATCGCGACGATTCGCCGCAGCCGGGTGATTTAACGACAGCGGGTCGCTATGCTTTTCGGCGTAACCGCACGTTGACTGGCAGTCTTCTTTCCGAAATCGCAAGCCCAAGTGAGCGCCACGCCGATCTTAAGTCGCCGCGTGTGCAAGTGCATACATTACGCTACCATCGTCGTAAGCTCGTATTACGATTGTTTGTACTTTCGGTGGGTATTGCTGGTCTTATATGGGTACTCTATCAATCAGTTGTTATGCCAAAGGTAACGCTTATTGGCGTTGACTCGCCGTCTGCTGAAACGACGCAGCGCTATGAAAAAGCAATTCAGGATTACCTCGTGGCTCGTCCGTTTGAGCGGCTACGCGCGCTAATAGATATTAAATCCCTTATTGACTATTTACAGCATGATTATCCGGAGATTCAGTCTGTCGAGCCGACAGTCGCTTTTGCTGGGTTTGGGCGTGCAAAATTTTCTATCGTCATGCGGCATCCAGTTGTGTCATGGCAAGCGGGCGCAACACTTGTGTTTGTTGACTCTAGCGGAGCGGCATTTTACCGGAATGTGCCCGAGTCTCCTGTCGTGCAAGTTATTGACCGTACGGGTGTTCAAGCGACGACAAATAAGGTTCTTGTGAGCAATCGGTTTTTAGAGTTTGTCGGTAAGGTTGTTGGGTATTTTTCTATGCAAAAATATACTGTTTCAAGCGTAATTTTGCCTGAAGGCACAACTCGACAAATAGAGGTAAAACTTGATGGGGTAGGGTATCCGGTTAGATTGTCGATTGATCGTGCGGCAGCAAGCCAGGTTGAAGACGCGGTGCGTGCTATTCAGTATTGTGCTGAACATTCAGTTAACCCAGCATATCTTGATGTGCGGGTGAGTAGGCGAGCATTTTATAAATAGAAAAGGTCACTTCTCTTGCCAATTGGGGGATGTTCTATTTTTGTTCGTTTTTATGTAATCCAAGCGAACGAGAGAAAAAACTATATAAAAATATAAAATCGTATAAAAATCAAATAGGGCAGAAAAGCAAAAAAAAGATAGTGGGGGAATATTTTTAATAAAAATGCAAATTAACGTTAACCAGATATTTTTGTGGATAACTTATGCATGATGACTGATTCTAAAGACAAATGTATATTATGTCGTTTGCGGGCCGTTATACTTACGCAGAAGAGCCTTGGCGCTATTTCTTTAATTAAGTGAGAGTTGTATGAGTGCAGCTGCTAAGATGTGATGTATTAATGTATGTTAGTGACATATAAAAGTATAATCTCTACGCAATCCCCTACAAAAGATGGAAATGGTTCTTTATAGAATAAATTAGCACTCACATTAGATGGATGCTGATTCATCTTCTCGTACGGTATTATAAGTCGTAAAAGCTATATTGTGCGACGTTATGATAGTGTATATTTATTAATAAACTTTAAACCGGAGGTTTCCCCATGCAACCACCAATAGAATTACCAGACAACCTTAAGTCCCATCACCCTTCTCGCACCTATTTTTCACAATATTCATTTATTGCTGACAATTTCAATAAATCTATCGCCTATGATCGGCTTGTCCTTAAGGTTCTAAATAAAGATAGACTATCTAATTTTGAATTTAAGGTCTCTGAAGAAGATCAAACAATATATTATTTAACTGATGACATTGACCGGATAACTATAGTTTAGTTCGTATTTTGTTCTGACGTTTCTGGCTTATAAAGGAGGTTCTTTTTTAACGGTAATGAGATTACCCCCCGATATTTTGCAATAATGATTTTACGCTAGGTGACTGAACCGTTTTGTTTTTATTTCCTATCTGTGATTAAATATAACCATGACGAACGAAGGGCTTTCTACGCAAGTAAAAGATTTAGCTGTTCAGGTTCAGGATCTTGTAAGTGCTGTTAAAACGCTTGCTGAGACGATGAATACTAAGTTCGAACAGATTGACGAGAGGTTCGAACAGATTGACGAGAGGTTTGAGCAGATTGACAAGAGATTCGAACAGATTGACGAGAGGTTTGAACAAATCGATGAACGCTTTAACCAGATCGACCAACGCTTCGAATCAATCGACACCCAACTCTCTGACATCCGCAGTGACCATAAGAACCTTACAAACATAGTAAGAGACATGGAACTACGTTTTGAAAGGCGCTTCGAAACATTGGAAGCAGGACAATTAACTATCCGTGCAGATATCACTGGTCTCCGTCATGACATCTTCATTGAAGAAGGATCCCGTGAAGAAGCAGACGAAACAGTCTTCAAAGAGCAGAAACATAACTACGAGTCTCTTGATAAGCGTCTTCGCCTAGTTGAAGCAAAGTTCCCAGATTTAGCACAGAAGGTGGCAACTCCCTAACAATTTAGATATTGATATAATTGCGAGGGTTGTTTATCAACTTCTTGGAGAGTTATAGTTCCCTAACAATTTAGATATTGATATAATTTGCGCACTTACCAAGCGTTTGCGGTTTGAGTTATAGTTCCCTAACAATTTAGATATTGATATAATTTAGAAGAGTGTCGACGCTGGTTATGTAGCGTTATAGTTCCCTAACAATTTAGATATTGATATAATTAAATTCTGAGACACCCAATAACGTTTTTTGTTATAGTTCCCTAACAATTTAGATATTGATATAATCGATTGCGCGACATTATGAAGCGCATACAGGTTATAGTTCCCTAACAATTTAGATATTGATATAATAAAGGTGAAGCTGGAGCGATTACCGTCTAAGTTATAGTTCCCTAACAATTTAGATATTGATATAATGACTTCGGCAACGCCCTAGTCAATCAAGGAGTTATAGTTCCCTAACAATTTAGATATTGATATAATGCAGTATCGGCGCTATCACGGCAGCGATGGGTTATAGTTCCCTAACAATTTAGATATTGATATAATAAGTTAACCCTATGCACCCAGACAAGATCGGTTATAGTTCCCTAACAATTTAGATATTGATATAATCCAGCATGGGAATAAACAACCTCGTCTATTGTTATAGTTCCCTAACAATTTAGATATTGATATAATTTGCGCACTTACCAAGCGTTTGCGGTTTGAGTTATAGTTCCCTAACAATTTAGATATTGATATAATTTCAGTATCATACAGTTCAACAAACTTTGTGTTATAGTTCCCTAACAATTTAGATATTGATATAATATAATCCTCTCTGTCCAGAATCTCTTGCAAGTTATAGTTCCCTAACAATTTAGATATTGATATAATTAAATTCTGAGAGACCCAATAACGCTTCTTGTTATAGTTCCCTAACAATTTAGATATTGATATAATCGTAATGTTTTGTTTTTCGCACCTATTTTGGTTATAGTTCCCTAACAATTTAGATATTGATATAATTAACTTGTGCACCCAATCAGCCAAAAATTTGTTATAGTTCCCTAACAATTTAGATATTGATATAATACTTACTTAAATCCCTCTCTGTTGTGAGAGGGATTTAAGTTTAGAAAAATGCTAGTTGTGCGGCTGGAATTGCTCGTTCTTGTACAGTTTTTTCGCCGACAATTACGTACATGTTAGTAAATTGGTGCTCGGTTAAATATAATAATCGCACTGAGCCGCTATCTGGTGCATTGCGCCGTACGCGCATCATATGTTTTTCGGCAACATCGCGATTAGGACATAGCCGTGTATAAACGCTATATTGTAGCATGTCAAACCCGTCGTCAAGTAGAAACTTGCGAAATTGTGTCGCTGCTCGGCGCTCAGCTCTAGTATTGGTTGGCAAATCAAAGAAAACTGCCACTCGCATGATTTTATATGACATCCCTTCCCTGCCAGGAGGCGCTGATTTTTGGTAAAAGAAGCTTACTTGCCTCCTTTGCTCCTGTACTTTCAATGAAGCTTTCAACCGTTTTCTCGACGGCGTGTTTCAGAGTAAACTTCTTGTTTTGTATTATAACATAATAATTTAATATGTCAACTAACATTTGACGGTCTTGCCTGGTGAGACTTGTGTCTTGCTTACCTATATGGAGTGGTGCAAGTCTCTCAAGCACAAATAGGTCTGCGACTGCTCGGTATGACTCAATTAAGTCGTCTGCTAGGTTAAAACTGTTCAACTCACTATGGTGAAAAATACCTTGCGAGGCAACTAATCCGCGGGTGGCGATGTGCCGAGCAATATGACTGCGAACCATTGCATAGCCATAATTAAGTGCCGCGTTGTGCCAGATCGGTTTTCGGCGCGTGGCGTCATCAAGTAACTGATCAAAGTAAGCACGGGCAGCGATTGATTCGCGGTTAGTACTATCACCTGATTTCACCTGGACAGCGTATTGGCGCAATGGCATATCGTTCAGGTTAAAGTGCTGGAGTACGTCAGCCTGATTGGAAATTTTTTGCATGACGATGCGTTGCCAGAGCTGCTTTTTCAGCGGTTGACTCATATTTAGCTGTAGGCGTGAAACTTTTGCTTGACGAGAGTGTTGTGAGTACGGTAATAATACACTAGCTGGCAGGTGCTTTTCGTCGCAAATGACAACCGTTGTGTTGTTAGTCGCAAGCTCTGTTAGTAAATTTGCTGTTGTGGTGATGCCATAGCTGTCAAGAATCAGTGCGTCAATATCTTCAATTGGCAGGTTTACTTCTTCGTTTTGTGTAATAACAAGCTGATTATCGCGTAGGCTTAGGCGACTTGGATTTTGAATACCGATTACGCGCCAGGCCACTATGACCTCGGGGCGTTATCGCCGAGGATTGAGATATCGTAACGCTTAATGAGGGTTGCCGAGCGAGGCGAGATTCGAACTCTATTATCGCCCTCTTTATTCGCTGCGGAATGGTTTAGGACGGTAATTCGCCCAGATGCTGAGTCGTAGGCGAGGTAATAGCCTTCTTCAATTGTATTTTTAAAATAACATCGTACATAATCATTCGGATATAGTGAGCAGACTTTTGTAAATGTCTCATCAACATCGGCAAAGCCTTTTGGTGCGGGTAGAATCTTTGTTGGTGTGGATTGGTTTTTGCCAACCTGGTGCGCATAAACCGGTACGAAAAAATGCTCAATTCTGCCTTTCTGATTCTGTTTCTGATATACGTCTAGGCGAATCATTGAGCCGTTATTGACGAATGCTCTACCTTTATTTACCAAGAAACCGGATGGTTGTGTTGAATAAACTTTTATTGTCGAGACTGGCATGAGCGGTTTTCTGTGTTTATCAAATTTCTTATCATTTTTATAGACTGGCTCAGCAAATGCTTTCTCAGGGTTATTGTCGTTTGCTTCTAATAGTGAAATGAGCTTACTGTATAGCCATGCGTCCGACTCTTTCAGAACAGAATTCTCAACATCTTTAATCTTGATTTTACTCAGCGGTATACGTACTGTTCTTTGGTCATTATCTTTTACTCTTGGCGAACGAATCGTTTCTTTATGAGCTTGGGCGGCTGCTTTTCGACGCGGCATTCGTGAAACGAAAATCGGTCGCACCTGTGAGCGAAATTCATCGTCATAGCCCTCTAAGCCATACAATTCATTTCGCAGCGTTTCTGTGTCGGTATCCAGCGTACGCTTGCGAATTTCCTTAGCAAAGTCCGCCCACGGCTCAGGAAAACGGTGTTTTGAATTTTCGTCCATGCTCTGCTTAATATATTCAAGCTCTGCTTTTTCGCGTTGGGCTTGAGAAAACTGATCTTCCTCAGTAATTTCTCCCGTCTCTTGGTCTGTGCTCTTGAGTAAAATACGTTTCTTTTCCTCAATTGATTTTATGGTTTGTGTGTATAATTTCAGTTCTTGATCACGCGAGAAAAGATTGGCCTGGCAGATGATTCTATTGTCGATTGCCGCAACAATTGCTGCGTCGGCTGCGTGGTGTAACACGTTTTCTTCACGCACCTTACTCAAACCCCAGCGTTTACGTAAATACGAGGTTATCGTGCCGTTTGGCGCAAGCACACGTTGTTTATCGTCTCCTTCGGCGAAGCTAACTGTCTGGCGCAGATAATTTTGTACGAACCGAGTAATATAGCGCGTGTCGTTCAGCGCTCGCGTGTTCCAGCTGTCGTTCTTATATTCCTCGATGAGAAGATTCTGCTTTTTGCGCATAGCATAGCCGTTGAATTTATAGTTTTCGCTATTTATTGCTTTATCGCTAGTTTTGATATCGCGTGTTTGGTATGTTGCGTTGACGCGTGCTGCAAATTGTTTCCAACGCGTCTCGTCACCGCCGAAATACTCAAATGGCGTGCGGTTCGCCTTCTCTTGGTTCTCCTCAGTCTTCACTAAAACTTTATTCGTTAAGCCGTCGTTGTTTGAACGCGAAAATGGCACGATATGGTCGATTTGATACGCGTTGTCATCGTGGATCATGGCTTGAAAGTCAATTGGATCGCCAGAATATAAACATTTACCGTTCTGCTCTCGATAAAGTTTGACCTTAGTTATCATTTGCCCGTTTGCGTCAATATTTTGCGAAAGCGGCACATTATTCTCTCTCAAAAACTCAAGTAAATTCTTGCCGCGTTTAGTCTTGGGCTTTATGTTGTAGCCGTGTTCAATAATCTCTTTAATCTCTGAATTGAAGGCTTGGTTGTCCTTATTTTCATTTTCAATCGCCTTGCGATCTTTGAAATTCTTTGCTAAATCTCGAGCGGTCTCTACCTTGATAAAATACGGTTTGCCGTATTTACGAATTACTGCCTGCACGATTTTATTGGTTTGTGAAATTGCCCGTTTGACGACCGGGTTAGTGATTTGTTCTAAGTTAGCAGACTTTCTGCGGAAATCATAACCAGCTTTCTCGCAGGCCTTGTCGTAGGTTAATCCGCTCAAAATATGTGGCGTGATTTTTTGCAAAGCTTTTATAGATAGATGTCCAAATGATCTAAAATTCTTTGGGTTAATTTTAAGAATTGCATACGTTGCCTCGTCCGAAAGTGCCAGCCCACTCAATTTTTTGAGAATCTCAACGTCCTCACGTTCAGTTGTTAGAATATAGGCGATTTCATTGAGTGTTGACTCGTTATCAACTTTCACCCAATCTTCGGGTGTGCTTTTTAGTGCTTTTTTGATGTCGTGGTAGGCTTTTAGCTTGCCAAACTCGTTCTTCTCGCCATACGGGTCGTCCTTATTTATCTTTCCGCGAACATACCCCGGAGCATATTCTTCGCTAATGCCAGCGACTTGGCGAACTTTTTTATAAGTGATTGATGCAGTCTTTTTTGCTTCAGTGACGACAGCTGCGATTTGCTCTGGGTTCAGCGTTAGTCTAAAGTGTTCGCGCTTTGCCTGGCGGCTATTCGTATTTTTCGGTACGAAAACGAGGTTCACCAAATTATTTGCAAATTGGAAAATCTCAAAACTATAGCTTGCTCGTGGTGCGCGTTTCTCACCCTTCTCAAAGGTGCACTCGCCAACCATCTTTTTGATTAGCTCTTCCGTCATAAACGGGCGTTGGTACATGATAGCACTACTGTTAGTCAATAAACCGTCTGAGTCGACGCCGTAGATAAGGCTGTGTAGGGCTTCGTCGCCCACGTTGTTTAGAGCGTATTTTCGTTGAGATTTTATAATTTCTTCTAGCTCGTGAATAAAGTCTGCTCGCGCAAAACTATTAGTATAACTATCGCGTTTGTTGCGTTTGTGCTCAGTATATTTTTCATCTTGCGCGAGTGCTTGTCCAACGGTTTTGTAGCCTCTTTCTGCCAAGAGCTGTTCGTTTATTGTTAACGCTTTGCTAACACGACCACCTTCACGATCTGTTTCTTCTACAGATTTACGATTACTCTTAAATCCTCGCCGTTTGCTAATCTGATAGAGTACCTTAAACAGCTCTTCGGCGGTAAGTTTGTGATTAAGGGCTTTATCGCGCAGTGCATACGCATCTAGCTTATTGTATGTTGATTTCGGATCAAGTATTTCTGCGATTTGTGCCTGCGTTAAAATTTTTTCATTAACAAAGAATCGCTTCAGATAATTTAAGCGTTGGCGGCGGCGTTTGAGTCGATGGCGAGCTGAGCGCGCATCGCGGCGCGGTTTTGCGAGCGAGTCGCCGTTTTGTGGATCCTCTGGTCGTTCGAAAATCCGCACGCCTAAATCATGAATTCGTTCTTTTTCTAAATCAATGACCGCCCAGCCGACGGAGGTAGTACCAATGTCAAGTCCAAGAGAGTATTTTGAAGGTTTCATGTATAAATTATATAATGATTTTTGCTAAATTCCAAGCATAAACACTACTGAGTAAGATAATCCACCCAGCGGATATCGGAGGGTGGATTAGAGCTTTGCTTTAGATTCTCAATAGAACTCTCTACCGTAATTTATGTTAAGACATAAATCCTAAGTAGCTAAATTATTATAGAAACCTAAAACAATTCAGATATTGATACAATCCTTACTTAAGGGACTGTATTTGCTATTATACTGCACATTCGCTTGAGTGCGCAAGTTTTTATATCAAAGCGTATTCATAGTAAATACCCACACCCTCGCACTATCACTCTCCTCCATCTTCATCATATTTCATTACTCACACTGTAACGTATATCTTACTGTGATACTAGGGAAGTTAGTTTCCGGTAAGTGTAATAGTTATAATTATAAATTTTAATATTATGACATAATTTTAGTAAAAAGTATTGACTTTAACGTCGATCCATTAACCTAAACCAGAACCTCCCATAAACTTAGGAGTGAATAGCAACTAAGTGAAAGGAGATGTTCCTAATGCCTACCATACCAAAAGTTTGCCAGTAACAAGAAATACTGGCAGATCCTTAACAAACTAGTCTTTGGCGATGGAGGCGTCTTGTCCTCGCTGCTATAAGGGTCTTCATGAAAACTATTGCAACAAATATCTGTGGTGTAAACTGTGCCGCAAGAAATACCGGCCTACCAGCTACCAGCTACCAGCTACCAGGCTAGTTGGTTATACGGCATGAAGCTAAGTCCCCGGCAGCTCTGTTCATCCTGCTCTACTGCTAGCAAACAAAACGCTCAACGGAAACGTCATACCTATTAGCTAGCGTAAGCTATACTACTGTTCGGCGCTGGTTTGCCCGATTCCGCAAGCAACTGCCTGGCAGCAGCAAGCTCGCCACCATGCTGGAGGGTGCGGTGTAAGTAGATGAAAGCTTTTGGCAAGAGGCGATCCAAACAGCCTCAGCACATCGTAGTTGGCGCTAAAGATACTACGACTGGGCGCATTGCCCTACGCATTACCGGCAGCCGGGGATAGACAATCGCTTGAACAATTTGTTCAGGATTACATCGTAGCAGGCAGCCTAGTGGCGAGTGACAAATGGTGGGGCGTATGACGAGCTAAGAACTACTTGGCTACGCTCATGAGAGTTGGAATCATAGCAAAGGGTGCTTTGCCAGTACCAACCAAGGAGAGAATGTCTGGAGCGTGACAAAGCGGTATGCTCGGGAAGCTGTTCGGCGGAAGAATCCTGACGAGACAGCTAGACTCTCTTTGCCAAGAATGGATGGCAAGAGCTAACCAGCCAGAACTGCTCGCCAGCCCAATAGCATTCCTACGGTTTACTATGGCTTTACGGGTTGGTTGGGTGAACCACGTCCTCCTTATATGATATAATATATATTAGCCTTTTTGATGGCATCAGCTATCATCTAGGCACTTCGTCCTTAAGTCAGATGCTTAAGGACTTGAGGCGCCAAAGGCTGGCACCTCATAGAACAAGAAAGGAAGAGCTGTGAGCTCTTTTCTTGACACGATCGCTGTCCTTATTATTTTTTCACCGTTGCTCGTGGGAGCCACGGTCAACAAGGCCTTTGAAAGTAGTAGGTGGCGAGGCGTCGCCACCTGTATCGCTGTAATTGCCGCCTTGACGGTGGTGTTTACCTTCCAAGCGTGTGTCTGGAGGGTAAACAACTGGGACTACGGCCTCAAGTTGATTGTGGCGTCAATAGACATCGCGATGCTGCTGTTCTCCGGGGAATTTATTGCCATGGCGCCATATATGACAGAGGAGGATGAGAAGAAAGAGTAGTTAATAAGGTGTTCGCGCCCAGCTGGTGGGCGCACATAAACTGAGCCAGCGAAACCGCCTGAAATCCAGGCGTCCCCGCACGGGTTATTCGTGCGGGGTTATTTCTTTTTGTATATAGAGTTGTTTAATGGGTGTCAGCTGACCGGTTGGACGATTGAGCAATTGTTTGATATAGTTACCGACGCATAGGGGCTTGCTTAAGTATAAGATTTACTCATTGCTCTTTGCGGCGGCAGGTTTCTTCCGTCTTGATCGAGTTCGTTTGCGCTTTGGTTTTGTAGTGGCAGCGTCGCTATTATCGGCTTCGCTTTTGCCGGATGTGGGCTTTACTAGAGTAGTGTTCGCAGTGCTTGTAGCTGCCTTCGTTGATGACTTAGTGCGTCCATGGTCGATCTGCAATATGCCAGACTCAATGGTTGGTGATAGCGTCTTTTTCGAGACGCTCACCTCTCTTGCTGGCTGTGGCTGGTCTTGACTTTGTTGTGCTTGCTGACGGGCTATGCGATCGGCGGCGCGCTGTTCGGGTGTCTTTGGCGGCGTGTAGGCTGGTCCGGGGCGCTTGACGGTGAGATTTTCGGGCGGCAGCATACGCTCGTTGATTTCGGCTTCAATTTCGGATCGCTGGCGCGAATAATGCTCGCGCGTCCACTGGATGATTCGCCCCGTATTATCGTCTTGGTAGGTTGGTAGATTTAACGTTTTTGCGCTAAATGCTGGTGCCTTTTCGCCGTTAATTACCATATTAATGATGAAATTGCGGTTGTGCATTTGCAGGAGATCGTTTGGCTCAAATTGCGGCTCAAATTGTTTAGCGAGGATCGGGCTATCGTCGGCGGAGACGCGGAATGAAATCATTGTACCGACGTTGCCGAAGACGGCGTCGCGCACCGTGTCTTGCATTTGGCTGATATACTGATTCGCAACAGTAAGATTGAGACCGTATTTGCGCGCTTCGGACAAAATCGTTGCAAAGCTATCAGTGGCAAAATTCTGGAACTCGTCGACGTATAAGTAGAACGGGCGGCGATCTTTAACATCGGGAATGTCGCTGCGGCTCATAGCGGCGAGCTGAATTTTTGTGACGATGAATGAACCTAAGATGCCGGCGTTGTCTTCGCCGATTAAACCTTTACTTAAGTTAACGATGAGGATTTTACCCTCGTCCATGATTTGGCGGATGTTAAACGTTGACTTTGGCTGACCAATAATATTACGAATGATTGGGTTTGCTGTAAAGGCGCCGACTTTGTTGAGCACTGGCGCAATTGCTTCTGCTTGGAACTTATCCGTCCAGCTGGCAAATTCAACATTCCAAAATTGCAATACGACAGTATCTTGGCAGTAACTAAGCGTTTCTTTGCGGAATTTTTTATCGGTGAGCATGCGCGTAATGTCAAGCATTGTAGTCTCGGGACGGTCAAGGAGCGCGAGGATTGTGTAGCGCAAAATATATTCAAGGCGCGGTCCCCAACTTTCGCCAAACATGCGCTTCAATACGCCAATGACTTCTGAACTTATATTATTCTTTTGCTCAGGGTTTGTTACTTCAAGCGGGTTGAAACCGAGCGGAAATTGTGTATCGGCTGGATTGAAATAGACGATGTCTTTTAGTCGCGAACCCGGGATAAAGCGCATATTGTTAATTGCGAAATCGCCGTGCGGGTCAATAATCGCATAGCCCTGTCCGTGGAAAATATCGCTGAGCGCAAACAACTCAAGTAATCCTGATTTTCCTGCTCCCGTTTGTCCGATGATGTAGACGTGGCGCGAGCGGTCATAGCGCAGCATGCCAAACTGGTGGTTGATGCCGCGGAAATTGGTCATGCCAAATGCTGAAATGTTTTCGTCTTGCGCTGGATCGCCAGTGAGAACTGGCAGTTTTGCTGGCGGTTCGGCAGTCTTGGTGCTTGCCCAGACGATGTTTGGTGTCTCGACGTTGGTATGTGGTAAGTGAAACACGCTTGCGACTTCTTCAATATTCATCAGATAGCCGCGGTCGGCAAACAGGCGCGTTTTGTATTTGGCGAGCGCTTCTTTAGCGAAGCTGTCATTTGTCATCTTGAAACCGTTAAGGTTGGTTGAATTAAACTGCTTAAATGTGCCGACAATCCCCTGCATGCGCAAACGTGCGTCGCTAACGCTTTCTCCTAAATAGGCAACGCGGATTTTTACCTGATAACCGAGTTTTGTTGCTTTCTTTTCAGCTTCGGCGATGCGTGTCTTATCGCGCTCGGACAACTCTTTCGCCGCGCCAGTTCCCTGCTCTGGCGGCGCCCACAGCGCTTCAAACAAGCTGGCAACCCATCGTCCGCCGCCGCCTTGTCCGAATAAGTTGAAACCGCCTGTTTTGATTGACGTAATCCAACTGTCTGCCGCTTTATGCCAGTCGTCGCGCACTGGGCGTACGAGCATTTGAATCCATATTTCCTCGTCTGTGTCTTCAAGCTTGGCGAGTGTGCCGGTAATACCGGCGAGCGGGTCGACTTCAAAGCTCTGGAACGTTTTAATCGGCAGAAACTCTCGATCGGTTAGTGATAATTCCGACGTATAGACGACGGTGTGGTGGCGTTCGTGTGTGACGTAATCTTCTTCGGCAGTGTGAATTTGTACCTGTGGATACTGCGCATAGATTTGTCCTTCAACGAAGCTCTGCAGTGCTTTTGGCGTCCAGACGTAGAATTGAATGCGTCCGCCGACCGAGGCAATTTCAAAGCTGAGGTGCTCTTGGTACCCGCCATTCGCCCTGAGTTCGCGCGCATCGCGCAAGATACCGTGTAAGCTTGCAAACATTTGTTCGGCGGCGAGCTCGGACTTGTCGTTTGTTTTTGGAATCTCAAGCATTAATAGAACGCTTTCAATATTCTTTACGGCGTCAATGCTGCGGTAGTTGCGCCAGGTCATATACCCTAAAACGAGTACAATTGGCATCCAAACGTACCATTGCATGAGTAGGCTGACGACTGACAAAACGAATGACATAATATCTTTTATATTATATCATAATCTGAGCAATAAGCGCTGCCCGCGCCCTCTGTTTCATCTGATCGTTCGAGTGAGATTAGTGACGTAGCCTCTTTTACGATGGTTAACGTCGAAGAAACCAGGTCATTCTGATTCCTTTAACTTTCGTGTTGTGCAGCGTCGGCGAGGGCGTACGTTGCTTTAGCGACGCGTTTGAATTCTGGTTTGCTCTGCAGGTTGAGGAGGATTGTCGTTTCTTTGACGCGGCGGCTCTTAAGTACGCGCCTGACGATTTCGTCGCGGTGCAACGGCTCGCCGGCGTCTTTGAGCACGTTTGCGATAATTTCCGACACCGTGCCGCGCGAGTAGCCCCATTCCTGCAACGCGTAAATGCCGCGGCCGATGAGCACGAAGCGCTTGTCCTTGATGAGCTCGTTGTGGATCGCCTGCGTGGTGACATTCTTGCGCTTGAAGTCGCTTGTTTTAATCGCTTTAGCGATTTCCGAGAAATGCAACGGTTTGCCATTACCTACGAGGATAACGTAGATTTTGTCGCGGATATTCTTCGGATTGACGGTTGGCCATTTCGTGAGTCCCCAAACGTCTTTTAGGCTAGCGAGCTGTTTTGATAGGCTCGCGAGAGCGCGGACTTGCGCTGGGCTTTCGTAAGTGAGCATGCCGTGGAGCGTTTCAATGTCGATAGGTTCGCCGTGTTTTTTGATCGTTTTAACAATGGTATCAATGTTGCTGCGAATTTTCTTTTCGTCGCCGTTTTCGGCGATGCTAATACCCTGGTAATAGTTGTCGGTTTCGTTGATAGTTGTGAGGCGTGGTGAGAGTTCGGCAATAAATGCGACGTGCGTGCGGATAGCTGTTGCTTTTCCGGGCGACAAGCGTTCGGCGATGTCGTTGACGCGCCCAATGCGACCGTTCTCCGACAAGTCGCGGATGATGAGGCGTTCAATGGTGCGAACAGCTGGAATATTGCCCTCTTCTGTCGCGATTTTTAGGCGAATAATAATTGCTTTCTCAAGCTGACGCACGCGTTCGCGAGTGATACCAAGGAGCTCGCCGATTTGCTCAAGCGTTTCTTTGCGGTCGAATAAACCAAAACGGCGCGTAATAATCTCGCGCTCGCGTTCTTGATCGATCGTTTTCAAAATGTCTTGAATGGCGGTTTTGATTGTCGATGCGGTGTCGGTGCCAGCAACTTCGGTCATATAGTATCTCCAGCCTCCGCCTCACCTGAGGCTTTTATAGTGTTAGGTTAGTATAAATGATTTATTAATTATAATATATAGTGTTATAAATGTCAAACCCTCACGGTTCTATAAATATTGTATCACAATATAGACGCTTATGGTAAATGTTTTTTTGGCACTTTTTTTACCGAAAAAGAATGATAAGGCTAGAAACATTTTTGTACCGTGTCAAACTACCTCTGTTGAATTGTCGGTGATGTATGTAAAACGACGATAGAGCCACATCATAAATATCATGATGAGCAAAATATTTAAGCGCTAGCTACAGTGGTTTAAGGCTGAGAACCCAGTAGTGGTGTAGCGAAATTAAAGATAGGCACGGTGCTCGCAGGTGTATGCGATGAGTACTTTGACGTATCAATATCGGCTGATATATCAATCGCGGGCGGCGGCGTAGACAAGAGCGCCTGCGTGTCGATATCGTCAATGTCGTCAAATACGCCGTCTTCTAGGCGGACTCCGGCATGCTCGGCGGCGAATTTCACGACGGTTTCGCGGATTTGTGCTCGTGTTAGGTTTGATGCGCCGGTAAATTCATGTCCGGCGTGTGATATGCGAATGAAACGGCTGAGCGGCTGCTGTACGACGATACGTTCATAGAGTAAGTGCGATTGGTCGGGCGACACGACCTTGTCTTTGGCGCCATGCAGGAATAAAAACGGCGGCGGCGTGCCGGTGATTTTATGATAAAGCGGACTGGCTTTTTTAGCGGTTGCAAAGTCGGCTGACCCGAGGTAGTTAAAGGCGTTAGGATTGCGTCGGCGCCCTAGCTTGAGCTGGCGCACTAAATCGGTTGTACCGTACAGGCTTACGACGCCGCGAATTGTCACGGGCGGTTTGGCGGTAGAAAGCGCATAGGTACTCACTAAAAAGCCGCCGGCACTATCGCCTATTAATATGGCACTACGCGTATTGATGGCATACTGGGATGCAATTGCAGCGAGTGTATTGATGGCGCAGGCGGTGTCGTTATTCTGCGTTGGATAGCGATGCCGTGGTGCTAAGCGGTAATTAATCGACGCAAACGCAAATCCGGCGCGCACCAAAGCGGCACCGTAGAAATCGGCGATTGCATTGCGTTTGTCGCCTTTGCTCCAGCCGCCGCCGTGAACATAAATAGCGAGCGGACATGATGCGTGGGTGCGGGCTGGGTCGGTTGATTCTGGCGGCAGATATATATCAATTGTTTGCTCAGCGTCTCCGCTGCAGTATGGTACGTCGTGGATGATGCGAGCCACTTTACCAAGGCGGTACATTGCATAGGAATTGCCAATCGGGTTTTTGATTGATAGTGAATATAGCGACGCAATACAGACGGCGAGCAAACAGAGTAAAAGCCAGTGGCGCACTTTGCGGAAACGTTGACGAAATGTCATATTTATGATAATACACTGTTACAATAACAGCGTCAAGACGCGATTTTTCGCTGGGTAACGTGGTGTCTGGGTGTGACGGCTTTTCCGCATTCACGTTCTACCTATTGCGATGCGGTAGAATTATTTTTTCTTTGATTTTGTCGATGAGGCGCGTGATTTGCTGGCTTTTTGCGTGGCGCTGCGTCGTCCGCGTGCGCGTCTGGCGGGTGCAGCTGCAAGCATCTCGCGTGCTTGTTCGGCTGTGATTGTTTTCGGGTCGGTGTCTTTCGGGATTTTTGCATTCTTTTTACCATCAGTGACGTATGGCCCGAAGCGCCCATTAAGTACTTTGACGTCGCCAAAATCGGCGATATGTTTTTCAGCTTCAGCCTGCAACTTTGCGGCGTATAGCTCGCGCGCCTTTGCTTCGGTAATCTCTCGCGGGTCATCCTCCTTTAGGCTGACGTATAGCTTGCCGACTTGAATGTATGGCCCGAAGCGTCCGATATTAGCGCTAATATCTTGCCCGTCCTCAGTTGTGCCGACAAGCCGCGGTAACTCAAACGCTTTGAGTGCTTGCTCTAATGTGACGGTGCTGATTTTTGTACCACGCGGCAGTGGCGCGAAGTGCGGTTTCTCGTCGCTATCGGTACTGCCAAGCTGGAGCATTGGTCCGAAGCGTCCGAAGCGCGCGATGATTGGTTTACCGGTTTTTGGATCGGTGCCAATGTCGCGCGAATCGCCAACTTTGCTGCGGTCAATTGCGCCCGATTGCTCAATGCGGGCATGAAACGGTTCGTAAAAGTTGTGCAGCATGGCATTGCGCGTTAATTTGTTGCTCGCGATGTCATCGAAATCTTTCTCGACGTTGGCGGTAAATCCGTAATCAACGACTGGCTTAAAATGGTCGGTAAGAAAGCCGCTGATAAGCTCGCCCGCCGGTGTTGGTATGAGCTTGCCGCGGGTTGAGCCGGTTTTTTCAGTCTGGATGTCGCGTTCAACATTCCCATCGATACGCTGCAGCACGATAACGTCGCGTGGCTTGCCTTCGGATTCGCCGCGTTCAGCGTAACCGCGTGTTTGGATCGTGTTCATAATAGTGGCATAGGTGCTTGGGCGTCCAATGCCAAGTTCTTCAAGTTTTTTAACGAGCGTACCTTCAGTGTAGCGCGCAGGCGGACGAGCAAAGACCTGGCGCGCCTCCATGGAATACTCGCGCACAAGATCGCCGGCGGTAAATGTCGGTAGGACAGTGTCGTCCTTGCCGCCACCGTAGACGCGCAGGAAGCCGTCGAAGACAATGGTATGTCCTTTAGCCTCAAAAACGAGATCGTTTGCATTAGCAGCACTGTTGACCGCCTGTTTAGTATTTGCCTGTTCAATCCGGATCGTTACCGTTGTGTTCTCTATCTTGGCGGATGCCATTTGGCTGGCGAGCGTGCGCCGGCGGATGAGGTCGTAGAGCTTTTGGTCGTAGCCGTTGCCGCTGACCGATTCGCGCGTGACATCAGTTGGGCGGATTGCTTCGTGGGCCTCCTGTGCGCCGGCGGATTTCGTTTTGAATGTGCGGGCGTGGCTGTATTCAATACCGTAGAGCCGCTTGATGTGATCGGCGCTAGCGGCAATTGCCTGTTTTGATAGGTTTACGCTGTCGGTACGCATGTATGTAATGCGTCCCTCTTGATATAATTTCTGCGCACTCGCCATAGTGGCGCGGCTGCTCATACCTAGCTTGGCGTTGGCTTCTTGCTGCAACGTGCTGGTGGTGAATGGCGCGGCAGGGTTGCGGGTTGATGGCGATGTCTTTATATCGTCAATGATGTATTTTGCGTTGTTCAGTGATTCTAGGAAGGCGCGCGCATCAGCTTCAGTATCAAACCGCTGCTTAAGTTCGGCTTTGACTTCTTGTCCGTCGTATATGAATACGGCGGTAACCTTGAATTGGAAACTACCCGCGAATTGCTCAATTTCATGCTCGCGTTCAACCAGCAGGCGTACAGCAGGACTCTGCACGCGTCCGGCGGATTTACCGCCTGGGACTTTTTGCCAGACGACAGGGCTTAGCTCAAAGCCAACGAGGCGGTCTAAAATTTGCCTTGCCTGCTGCGCTTCGACGAGTTTCATGTCAACAGTACGCGGGTGTTGGATTGCTGCTTCAATTGCAGGTTTGGTGATTTCATGAAAGGTAATACGCTTAGTAGTGGCAGGGTCAAGGTTTAAAACTTCGCATAAGTGCCAGGCGATCGCCTCCCCTTCGCGGTCTTCATCGGTAGCGAGCCAGACGTTCGCTGCACCGACTGCCTTGACGGCTTTTTCTAGCTTGGCGATAATTTTTTCCTTTTCGGGATCAACCTCGTAGATAGTTTTGAAATCGTGTGCAACATCAATCGGCGGCGTGCCGTCTTTGGCTTTCTTCGCAATAGAGCGAATATGCCCTACGCTTGACAAAACATGAAAATCATGTCCAAGATATTTTTCAATAGTTTTTGCTTTTGCCGGCGACTCGACGATAACGAGGTTCTTCATAATTGTCTATAATATAGCGCATTGCGAAAAATGCCAAATCGCTTGAGGTGGTTATTGTGCAGCTTGCCGCACGTATGCGCATGAGGCATGAAGCGCGCATGGCAGTGATGTGGCGAAAGCGAGCCCGCCAACGGTTCGGGAAACGGTTGCGATCGTTTTGTGACCGCTTTGTTCTGCGGCGGCACCAATACCATAAGCGAATATTGACGCCATTTCTCCGGCCATTGCGAGTTTGCCTGATGTTGTTGGGCGGATTGATTTGCCGGGGTGCTTTAGCATGGTAATGGTGGTTGCAAGCGCGTTGGTGGCTTGTAGACCGATGAGCGCGGCTGTAATCTCCCTTGGCATAATATCCTTCTTCGTGAACTCATATATAATTTTTGCAGTTGCGATTTTATCAAGACCGGCGTCCACTAATGCGCCGAAATTGCTCGTCTGACTGGTGGCGCGCGCTACCTTGCCATCAAGCGCATCAAGTCCCCGTCCGGCGATAAGCATGGCAGCTCCTTTGGGTGTCTCTGTAGCTTCGGCGCCTTTCCAAGCGAGTACTGCGCCACATACGCTCATTGCGTTTGCTATCGTGAAAATGTCGCGTGTAGTGGCGAGTGGGTTATTTTCCGGTGAGTGGTCGTGTTTCATTGCAAAACTGTAACGCGAACAGAAACAACTTTGCAAGCGCGAGCGATATATCAAGATGCCTGTTGCGTTTGTTATACTGTCGTTTTCTTCTGACCTGCGAGATTCGGACAGATATACTGCGCAGGGTTTCTCTAGGGAGTATAGAGCAGTAGACAAACTCTGGTTTGAACCCAAACCCCAGGGATTGTCATAACTAACGCCACCATTTATAATGGTTCGCACAGTTATGAGAGAAACAATACCATCAGCACCAGACCGTGAGGCCACCTCAGAATCGGTTGATTCTGCACGCGAAATGGGATCTCGAGCAGTTCATGCGGTTTGTCCTCATTGTCAAAGAGAGTTGTTTAAACAGCCCCTTAACTCAACAGCATCTCCTCAGGATGCAAGACAAGAGAGTGTAGCAGATATGTCGTATGCAGTAGTGTCAGAGCCTACCAGCGTTGATGATGACGAAGAAACGAAGACGTCATCCCCCGTTGTACTGAAAGACGTTGATTGCGAGCAACTATCAAAAGATATTGTCTTCGTCCGTAAGGAGCTTGCTAAAGCAAGTGAACCTTCTCCAGCATACCGTCGGTGGCGTCAGGCTGTAGAGGAAAGTGATGCAACATTCGTCGACGATCCTCCTATCGTCCCATGGTCTCTTTTTGTTGATGAAGACTAGAATATTCTAAGCACAATCTACCAGAAAGAGAACTATGCGTTACACGCCCTCATATTCGCCCAACGAGTGGCGGTACTTCCATTCCCTGTGGACTCAGCGTAGCTGGTTGAGGTGTGTTATTCAGTTATCTAATACTAAACAAAGCTTAACTCCTGTGGAGTGGAGATAGGTATTCTAGCTAAACGTCACATGCGTAAGCTCTATAGGCAACGTATCTTAACGCACCAGTTACAGGATCTATGTAAAGAATGGATGGCACAAAGCCAACCATTCTCAAGTTATTTAAAGACCCATTAACTTACGCTTGTTCCATTTTAATTTAATGTACCTATTAACCCATACCGAGCGCAAGTCCGGATTAGGCTCTATTAGTTTAGCTATTGGCTGCAATGCCGCCAGTATTACCAAACAAACCAAGGTGGATATTGAAAGAGTCTTTAGCAAAAGTAATGTTGCCACCATTACTTACGGCAATGGGGGCTGAGTTTAGCAGCTGGCCGTGCCACTTGAGAAAACACTGGCTGCAGATATTTACTTTGCTAACCCGTATAAATCCAGCCAGCGCGGCAGGAATGAAAACTTTAATGGGCTAATTAGAGATTTTTATCCTAAAGGCACTGACTTCAAAAAGCTTACGGCTCTAATGTATATTAGACTTAGAAAATCTATTGAACAACAGACCCAGAAAGCGTCTAGGCGGCTTAACCCCGCTTGAAGTCTTTAAGGCAAATTGTTGTGGTTAGGGTGTTAAGTTAAGCGTTCAACACCTCAGCACCCCTAAAGTAGCCTCCGTAAACCATAAATACACGATCGCTTTTGGCAGCGCGCTTCTCTTAACTCCTACAAAACCGCCAACAACATATCTGTAGTTGGCGGTTTAGTTAGTTAAATTAGTTGCTTAGCTTAGTTAATTAGTTATTTTGCCTGATTGCTTGCTTAGCTGATTAATAGCTAGTATCTTACTTAACTTGATTAAGTTATCGATCGCTTTCTTCAGGATGGCTGCCAATGGTGTCAACTCTAGCTTCTAGGTTACCGTTATCTGTTCGGCATACCGTTACGTTAACAGGAGCATCCTCATTGACAGACCCACCGTGCGCTTCATTGAGCCTTGCTTGCTGCGCTTGAGCGTCATACTGAACAGCAGTTGTGCGTTCTTTGCCATCTTCTTCGTTGATGCCATTTGAAAGCTTATTAATCGCATCGTTACTTTCTTTAAGCGTAGTCTGCTCTGAAACACAAGCAAGTTCTTGCTGTGGAGCATTATCGGTATTGTCTTCGTGAGACAAACTGTTAAAGCCGAATACTGCTCCTGCTGCTACCATTCCTACAGCAATCTTAGTACGTAGACGATACCATAATGGTGCCTTGTACGTATCATTACGGTTGTTATTTGAATATTTCCTCTCTAAACTACTCATGGTTTTCATTGTACCACGGAAAGGGGGTTTTGTCAAGTAGGTATATTCGAGGGTACTTTAACCCAACCCAAAACAACCAACACCCTCCAAACCTGCACCCATACAACACCTCAAGTATATCTACCTGCCCTTTCTTAAGTGCTAAACGTTTATTGTTCGTCTGCTTATCTATTTGCTTACTCATCCATCCACCCATCCATTCATTCACTAACTAATTTAATTTACTTAATTCTCTAAATTCTCTAAATTCTCTTAATTCTCTTAATTCTCTTAATTCTCTTAATTCTCTTAATTCTCTTAATTCTCTTAATTCTCTTAATTCTCTTAATTCTCTTAATTCTCTTAATTCTCTTAATTCTCTCTACCTCTCTATAAGTAGTTCTTTAACAACTCCTATACTCCTATATTCCTAACTCCTATACTCCTAACTCTCCATAGCTCTTTAATGATATCCTCTATAGTTCTATAACTCTATAACTCTATAACTCCCATAGTTTCATAGTTCCATAATCCCATATAATTCTTCTTAATTCTTACCATATAATTCTCCTCTATATATTTATATATAAAAGAAGAGAAAAAAGAATAAAAGATAACAGGGGTAAAATAAACAAGAAATACCGGATATCGATATCCGGTATTTTTAGGCTAAGAGAATAGCTAAAATTATTGGATGTTTATGGGTAAGAGTAAGGATAAAAGTAAGGGTAAGAGTGATAGTGATTGGATATTTGTGAGTAAGAGCAATAGTGAGGGCAATGGTGATGATGGGTAGTGGTAGCACTACCCACTACCCATCACCTACTCTGAAGCTTTAATGGCTATTCTGATAGTGCTACTCCTACTACTACTACTACTATTCCTCCTATTACTCCAACGTAAGTGGAGATAGCCTAAAGCTAGCTTGTTTCGTTAATAGTGTATCATACATTAGCAAGGCATATACGGAATCGTCCTTTCTTACTATAATTCCTCAGCTCCCTGTTCCGTGACCGATATCCGTTTGCTTCGAATTTGCAACATTTGCAACCGGTGCAAGGATGCGAAAATGCCAGGCGATGACCTGCCTGAAAACGTCAATCCGATACTAAATTCGCGCTAGTGGGTAGCACTATGCTATGATGCAAGCTCTGGAGGCTGGTAGTGTCATTTAGTACGATTTTATTGATTTTAATACAAATTTCTGTAAAAGGTATTGACACTTTGTCAATTGTGTGCTAATATTGGAAGTGATTGATTGACTCGGAAGAGAGAAATCAAGTACCTTATACCCCCTATTCTAATAACAGAATTCGCCATTATGGTGGATTCTCTGTTAGGTAGCGCATAAAGTGCGGCCATTAGTAACCTACCCTCCACTATGACCGCCGCTATAGACAGCTTTGTGCGTTTACTAACCCCTTTGTCCAGCGGATCACCAGTATGTGTGAGGTGGATCACGTATACCCAAGACGGGTGGGACGAAGGGCAGTATGGCGCCAGGTGATGCCCACCCTTACCTGGCGCTTTTTTGTTGGCTTGATTTTTTGGCAATTGCAACATAAATTGCAACAAATTTGCAGTAATTGTACAGACAGTGCATACTGGCTGCGTATGGATACAGTAATTAAACAAGTGATGGGATTACCGCAGTTAGCGCCATCGCCAGAAGTTAATCAAGCATTCTCAAAGCTCGTTGAAGCGGTTATTATGCATCCGCAGTGGCACGTTGACGATGCGGCATTGCTGCATGATTTGCAGTGCCGCTGTTCGGAGGCTGAGGGAAAACTGGAGCGGTTTTGGGCGCAAAAAATCATTCAAGCGGACGATTCATCGGCGGCAGTAAACGAATTCCCTTATCAAGATAACTATCGCGCATTGACGTCGCGCGAGATTCAATTGATTGAACGGTCTGGTGCGCATCTCGGTAAACAATCCCGTGTTGCAATTATCGGCAGCGGTTCGTTACCGTTGACGGCATGGTGGCTATACCGGATAACAGGTGCTAAGATTACCCACATTGATTCATGCAAGGTAGCGGTAGATCTAGCAAAACAGCTAGCGCAGGCGCTCCAGTGGCCGTGCAGCTTCGTATGCGGTGATGGGCGGTCGGTTGATCTACCGGTTGACTTCTATGATGTGGTGTATATAGCTGGTCTAGCCGGACAGTCGGTTGCTGATAAGCAGCGTATTGTTGATCATATTTTACCAAGTCTTACGCCTAATGGTCGGGTGGTAGTGCGGAGCGCGCGCGGTTCGCGGGAGCTGCTTTATCCGGCGTTTGCCGCAAGTGAAATTACGCATGTTGTATTGCAGGAAGAATACCATCCAACAGACGAAGTCATTAATTCGGTGTTCGTGTACAGAAAGGAATGCGATGAAGAATAGCAGAGCGCTGTATTTAGTTAATGGCTCGCTCGGTGCAGGTAAGACAACATTATTGCAATACTTGCTGCAACAAGAGCAATATTCTGGCGCGCGCGTGATTGAAAATGAGTTTGCCGCTGAAAGCGTTGATTCGGCGCTTGTTGCAAGGCATGCTGACGAGGTGGCAACAATTGCAGGTTCATGTATTTGCTGCAGTAGCAGCGATGAACTTATTTCTTTGCTGCGCGCATTCTCCTCTTCAACTGCGCCGGTGATCATTGAGTCGACGGGTGTAGCGAATTCGTTAAAGCTTATTGAACAGCTCATTGTAGCAGACATGATTAAGCATTATGAGCTTAAGCAGTCGTTTTATGTGCTTGATGCGCTTGAGTGTGATGTTGAGCGTGTGCCTGAGGCAATGCTGCGAGAAGCGCAGGCGGCAGATATCGTACTATTGAGTAAGATTGATAGATTACCTAGCGAGGTAGCACGCGACCTGCAGACACTGCTGCGTAACCGTGGTCTTACGAATGTTGCTCCTATGCATTTTGGCAAGTTTGATATGACGAAGCTGCGATCGCCGTCGCGTGCGCTAGAGCGTGCTATGCTATATGGCGAAGACGCGCAAAGAGCGGATACTTCAACATATAGCGTTATCGACGTGGCGGCGGCTGACATAACGCCGAATTTGCTTGAGGATGTATGGCGAAAACTGCAATGCGCGTATGGCCTACGACGGCTTAAGGGCGATATTCATAACAAGATACAGTCCTGGCATATTGAGGCAACGCCGCACCAATTCCGCAGCAATGAAACTGATGATCAGCAAAACAAGATTGTTATTATTGGCGAACGAGCGCATGAGATTACACATGATATATTTTTTGCGGAGATGCAACAATGACGGCGCGACAGGCAGTTGATGTATTGCTAGAGCAATACGATGCTTATAAAGAATATAGCGACAAGATTCGCGCGTGCAGCCATCAGCTTGCGAAGCAAAAGCTGCAAGGGATGCCAGTAGACAAATTGACGCGCCGGTTAAGCGAGCTTACAAAGGCGCAAGCTGAATTGTCGGATGCAATGACGTTTGCAACGCCGCTGATATGGTTAATGTATAAATTTGAGGCGTATGCAGACGAACCGCAGCCAATTCGAACGCTACATGACCTGCGGATGCACTGTGCGCGGCCGGGTTATATCTGCACGAAGCGCTTTCGATTTCTTAACGACTATTTGCGAGACAAAGGCGAGCCAACCCTTGATGACCGCACTCAGTATCCTGACGGTATGCTTATTAGCCAAGTCTTCTCTCAAATTGGAGCGATTGAAGACGATTCGGCATTCATGCAGGAATGGCGGCAGCATGAGTACTGCTGCGAGAATGGCATCGTAAAAAAGTGGCACGACGTTGACTGAATTATTCCCGTTTTTTCTAGGGTATAATGAGGTTCATGGCAAAACGCGACAACGACCTGGAATTTAGTATCAACGCGGCGTTTGATGACGAGCGTGCGGCTAACGATACATTGCCGCTTTATCTAGTGAATGGTTCGCTGGGCGCGGGCAAGACGAGCGTCTTAGAGTTTTTGCTGCGATTGGATGAGTTTGCAGGTTCGCGCGTAATTGAAAATGAGTTTGCGAACGAAAACATCGATGGCTACCGGCTGGAAGGCTTAGCAGACATTGTTACGACGCTGGCGGGCGACTGCGTCTGTTGTTCGTCGGCGCATGCGCTCACGCGGATGCTGTATGATTTTAGCCGCTCCTCGCCTGCCCCGGTGTTTATTGAGGCAACAGGCGTAGCGCGGACGATGAATCTAGTCGAGCGATTGGTAAGTGCTGGTGTGTTTAAGCGGTATGAGCTGGCGCATAGTTTTTATATTATTGACGCGCATGAGATTTTGCGTGGTGTTAGCGCGGCGCAGGCACTTGAGATGCAGGCTGCCGATACCGTGCTAGTGACAAAGGAAGATCTACTGACAGAAGCGGAGGCACGAGATTATTGCAAAGAGCGTGCTGCCCTGCCCTACGCGCGCGTCCTCAGTGCGCCGCACGGACGATTTGACGCGAAAGGTTTATCGACGCCGTCTGGGTTATTGACGTTTTTTGATGAGTATGACGGCGAGCTGGCTATTCCAGACAATCCAACCTATAGCGTTATTTATACGTCATGCCTGCAAGCGGACGGTAAGGCATACGAAACGCTGTGGCCTGAGCTGGTTCAAGCGTATGGACTGCGCCGACTTAAAGGCGCGTTTGCCGATCGCCGCGGTGCGCGTCGGCATATTGAGGCAACGCCAACCCATGTAGAGCTGCGCACGGCGCACGCTGATGAACCGTTAAAAATCGTACTCATTGGCGATCGCGCCGAAGAAATGACGTACGACGTATTTGCGTCGCAGTTGATGATGTTTGGCGAGTAATGATAGATTTCTTCTTGTATTACTTACGGTAGCCGGTAGCTTGTTGCGCTGATTGCGCCTGCGATAAACTGGTCAATGATACGAGCGACAGTTGGCGCGGTCCACTCTGCTAGTATCTGCGCTTCGTTGCGGTTAAATTCACTCAAAACAAAATCAATATCGCCAATTTGCCGCCGGCGCGGGTTGTCAGCGCCAATACGAATGTGCCAAAACGCTTGCCCAATATACCGATGGAGAGACTTTAAGCCGTTGTTGCCAGCGTCTTGTCCGCCCCGCCGAATGCGCACTTTGCCGAAGTCAAGTACGATGTCATCGTGAATAACCAGCAGATCGTCGTGCGATAGCTTGTAGAAATCTATTAGTGCGCGTGCGGCGATACCGCAATCATTGTAGTATGTTGTCGGCTTAGCAAGTATGATTGTTTCATTGCCGATTATCGTATGAGCAGTGATAGCGTGAAATTTCACTTGCTCGCGCCATGTAATTTTCTGTGCCGCTATGTATTGATCAAGCATTGCGAACCCAACATTGTGACGCGTGTTGTCGTAGCGCGACTCAGGATTGCCTAAACCGACGATTAGTTTCATAAATTTTACTATAACAGAACTGTGTGATTGGCGTAAGGTATATGACTATAATATTGACTTTTAGTCACTAAAATAGTATAGTGTAAGCATGATGCAGCACGAAGATGAGTACAACCAGTTCCGCCGCCAAGAATGTAAAGGAATTACGACAGAAATGTTTCATGTTGACTTGCCGGTTGATGAGTTTTTGTGCGACGATGTTGAGACAGGGACTGGATCGTATGCGACGCTTTTTCGCAGCGGCAAAGAGGTGTATGCATTGCTTGTGGCACAGCCGAGCGCGATGCAGACGATGGCTGACGTGCAGCGGATTCTGAAAGGCATGGGTCTAACAGTTGATAAATATATGCCGCCGTACGCCGATCCGACGTATTTTTATCGCCAGGCGGCGGCGTTGATTAAACGGCGCTACCCGGCTAGACGGCGCTGGACAGTTGAAGATTTGCGGTACTATAGCCGCCAAACGGCGTACAGCCCGGCGCTTGTCCGCGTGGTTGCGATTGACGGTGCCGTTCGCCGTTACAATGCGGCTGGTAAATCGTGGCAGGATGTGATGGAGTGCTCATTCCGAAAGGTGCGGGTCGCGTATGCCTGAGTTCTGTGATGTGTATGCGGTACAGCTGCGCGAGCTTGATAAGCGCGCCGAAGTGCGTCCATTTTTGTTTCGGGCTGAGGCGCGCCGGGCGTATGCAAATTATGCGCGGCAGCAGCGCCGAATTGCTAAGCGGCTTAAAACGCCCGAAGCGACGGCGCTTGATTTTTATACAGCGTGGCGCGACCAGTATATGGCGCGTATGCAGCGCATAGTAGCGGCAGTTCAGACGGGTAAGCTTGATAAGATGCTGACGCGCGTGTTGCTCTTGCCGGATGATGCAAGCGTAAAGCAGCTCACGCAGGCGCTGATTGAAATTCGCACGGTATGCGAACGCCAGGCGCTAGTTAACGCGGTATATAATAGCCGCCGCAAACGCGCGCGCCGGACAGCGCAAGCGTTGGTTGACACGGGCGATCAAGCGGTGGCGCATACGATTGATAAGTTTGTGAGTTATTATTTATACCGTACGGTAGCGCGGCAGCGGAATATCGCCGTAGTGGATCGGCATGCAAATGTATTTGTTCGTGTAGCTCAGTATATATGTGCGCACTGGCAAATCCGTCAACTGGCGCGTGCGGCACGGCGGCGGCTGGCGAGCATTGATACTGAATTGTTTGCAACTGAGCAGCTGCACGACGGCCTAGTGGCACGCTTGTTTAGTCTTGGGATTGATTTGATTGAGGTGTTGGCGGCGCGGCATGAATACGAGAAAGCGCTCGAAAAGATGAGCGCAGCAGCACGTAGGAGCCCGACGAAGAAGCTGGAACTATATGAGAAAAAAACAGCCAGTATTCGCAGTGCTTATCTTGATTCTGTGCCGGGATTAGCGGGGCTAAAAGATGTGCAGAAGGCAGCAAAAGAGATCGACGACGCGCTTTTGAAAGTATTTGATTTTGATATGCAGCAATGCAATGATTTGATGCGTGCTCTGAAGCGCTACCGCGCGCTAACGCGCGAGCGCAAAGAGCTAGAGCTGCGATTGTCGCGCGATTAAGTTACGGATAAGCTGAGTACAGGTGTAATAAGATTGGGCTCATGTCTTATGGTATCTATCTTTTGGTAATGAGCAAATAGTGATAGCGACGATATTCTCTACTCTATGAAAGAGTTTTTTGTGGTGTGGTATTGCGTTAGAAACCGTGTTACAATACGAGTGTTCTAAATCATTAAAACGCAGTCGCACTTCGGTCGGCAACGCATTTTATTATGCTTTTGCGCGATTAAACCTAAAAGTTAGGGCATCGCGCGAAACATCAGGGCTTAATCGCCCGAAGTGCGGACAAACGATTTAGAACACCGTCGCGGTGTCCTATTTTATTTTGGGACACTTGCAGAAGAGTGTTCTATGAATAGCAGTAACCTATCGATAAATAATTACATAAAACCGTATAACACCATTGCTATTGGTGATAACTTAAGTTATTTAAGATATTTATCGACCAATTTTGTGACCTTTGACGTAGTTTATATTGATCCACCGTACAATACAGGTAAAAACTTTTCTTATAATGATAAGCGTAGTTCGGGCGAATGGATTAGCTTCATGAAAAAACGGCTAGAATTAACAAAACAGATTCTGAAAGATGATGGAGTTATTTTTATTTCGATAGATGATAGTTCGCTCTGCGAGCTGAAGATGGTGTGTGATGATATATTTGGTAAAGATAATTTTATTGGTATTTTTATAACGAAACAAGCCGTACGAAGTAATTCTAAGCATATAAATACAATTCATGAGTATGTTGTGTCTTACGCTAGGAACAAGAAACATCTCGGCAAATTTCAAATTAAAAGAGCTGACAGTCCGAATGAAGCACCTATGATCGAGTATATCTCAAAAAGAGTTCGCAAAGAGTTTATGACTTCGGGGAAAAAGGCTGCCGAAAAATTACTTGCAAAGCTTAATTCTAATTATATGGCGAAGAAAGATATAACTTGGCTTCGTAACTATTCGCAAGTTGATGATAAGGGAGATATATTCTTTCCAAAAGACCTATCCGTGCCAGGCACGCCTGCTGATCTGTTTATTGACGAGATAGATTTAAGGCTGCCGGCTTTAGAGACGAGAAAGTGGTCTTCTAAAAAGAAAATTATCCGGCTTCATGAAGAAAATAAACTTTATTTTAAAGGCGATCGTCCATACGAAATGCATTATTTAAAAGATGCTTGCGATAATGTGTTGTCCATTCTTGATTTTTACTCGCGACAAGGAACGAACGACCTGAAGAAACTTGGTTTATATAATCTATTTGATACGCCAAAACCTGTTGAGTTAATAAAATATCTTATTCGTATAGCCACCTATGAGAAAGATAATGCTTTGATTTTAGATTATTTTGCCGGTTCTGGCACTACAGGTCAGGCTGTCATGGAAATTAATACCGAGGACAAGAAAAACCATATATTTCACCTAGTTCAATTAGACGAGAAGGTTGCAAGAGGCACGGCTCAGTATAAGTTCGCTATCTCAAATAATATTACACCAAGTGTTGACCAACTTATGATACACCGCTTAAACACAGTGAAATACAGGTTGGGATATTCCTCGGACTTTAATGTTGAAAGAATCCACTAATATGAACATGCTATTGAACAGGGGAAACTTTCAGCCGATAGACGAAACATTCTTGACAAAAAGCTTAGATGTTTTTCAGAGAGTTAGTAATATTCAAGAAGAATACGACAGAGGTGACACGGATACTTTTATGAATGAAGTTCGTGATAGTATGGCTGCTAAGTACTTGCATTTTACACACATAAATGTTGATAAACACGGTTTTGATGCGCGACGAACGTTAGTGAATGGTTCTTTTGAGTTTTTAGAGGTTAAGACCGCAAGTTTCGATGCAAGTACCTGGGGAGCTACTTTTAATGACACTAATCAAGAAAAAGCAAACGCTTTTAAGGAGCAGAACGTATACCTTTGTCTGTCTTTATGGCGATATGCGTCTGATCCGTTATTTTTTGCTTTTGGAAAAAATCCTGCTATTGGAAGTTTTCTTGAAGATAAAATGAAAAATCGTCCAGCAGGTTCAAGAAGTACCCAGTCGATTTCACTGCAGAATCTTATAAATCAATACGGCTTTACTATATACTCAGTAGGTAAGACGCCGTTACAATTATTTAATATCTTGCAAATGAAGAGGGGCTGTAAAAATATACCACTTTCAGCTATAAAGATGGTAAACGAGGTCTGACCATTAGATCCCTACTAAGGTTATTTTAGCAACTATGCCTTTTTGTTTCTTTCGTTCGCTTATATGCCTTGGTGACTGGCTCTAAGCCTTTGGCAACACGTTCGCGATTAGATTTGATCTGCTTTTCGTCGCGGAAGCTGAGTTTGATTGGTGTACCGGTGTAGTTGTAGGTGTCGCGGAGCTGTCGCTCTAGATAGCGTTTGTAGCTCCAGTGGACAAATTTTAGGTTGCTGCCGTAAACGACAAACCACGGCGGATTGGTATCAGTATGAACAATGTAACGTAGCTTCGGATGTGAATTTTTAAGCCCGGCAGGCGGGTGTGCTTGAATAGCGCGCTGCAGCATATCGTTGAGAACGCGCGTTTTGGTGGATTGCTGGCGGCGCGCTTGAATATCAAGTGCGAGGTCGAATAATTTCGTGACATTCTGCCCTGTCGCGCTGCTTGTGAAAATCAATGGCGCCCATGGTACGAAATCGAAAGTGTTGGCAATTCGTGGCGCAAGCGCGTCGCGCGTGTAGGCATCCTTACCCATTGCGGCGTCCCACTTACTTACGACGAGCACTAGCCCCTTGCCGGCATCGTTAATAAGTCCGGCAAGGCGTTGGTCAAGCTGGGTGTTGAGTTCGTTAACGTCCATTAATAGGAAGCAGATGTCGGCTTCTTCAATGGCTTGTAAACTGCGTAAAACGCTGAACTTTTCGATGCCGACCGCTTGTTTACCCTGGCGGCGGATGCCTGCCGTATCAATCAGTTCAATTTTATGTCCGTGATAACCGAGCGTAACACGCCCAAGGTCGCGCGTCGTACCAGCGACATTAGCGACGATAGCCTGCTGTTTGCCGGCGAGTGTGTTAAATAAACTGGACTTGCCGACGTTCGGGCGACCAATGAGTGCAACTTTTATGCTATCGCTTGCGGACTTGTCATGAACGATTGGGATTTCAGTACAAACGGCGTCAAGTAATTCGTGGATACCGGTGTTATGTTCGGCGCTGGTGCGGATGATTGTTTTGATACCGAGACGGCGGAATTCGTTGTCCGGCAGGCTGCCGCGCAGGTCGGTTTTATTTAGTAATAATATGACGGGTTTGCGGCTTTTAAGGGCAGTTTTGGCGACGCGGCGGTCTTCGTCGTTCGGATATTCAGTACTATCGGTGGCGACGAGGATGACGTCGGCAGCATCGGCGGCTTCGGCGATTTGTTCTTGGATTGTGGCTTCAAACTCGTCTTCAGCAGGCTTAAGCCCGGCGGTATCAACTAGCCAGAATGTGTGTTGTCCGTGGCGCGCTTTACCAATGACGTTATCGCGCGTTGTTCCTGCTTCGCGTGCAACAATTGCCTGCTGCGCGCGCATAATGCGGTTAAATAGCGAGCTTTTACCAGCATTCGCCCGTCCGATGATTGCAACTGTTGGAAGTTTCGTTGCCATAGTACGGTATATTATAACAGAGGCAACAAGAACGTGCGAATGTAAGTATGGAGGTTATAGCAGTTAGTCTCTTGGGGAGATCAGTGAATTGTAGAAATTTTATGGTGAGCAATGTTGGAGCTAGACTGTTATAAACAAAGTGTAAGCTTATCGTTATCAGGATTGTCTATTTTCCCTTACCGTCTACGGATTATATGAGATAAGTTAATACCAGTTTTTTCGTAGAATATTTCGATAGAACCTTAGTAGTAATCGCTCAGCAAGCGATCGCCATACGCTATATTTTCGTGCATTAATAACGAGATCAAACGCTCCAACGTAATCAGTGACCTTTTTTGAAAAGCTCGTTTTGAATTGACCAACACCATGCAGGAAGTGCGTTTTGTCGTGGATACGGTCGCTTGGCGGCGCTCCGCATAGGTCATGCGTTGTGACTCCTCTCTTACGCGCCCACTGAATAACACGCCACTGTAAAAGGTGTGATGCGCCATAAGCTTTGCGGACACGGACGCTAGCACCGTCTTTGTAAGTTGATTTTTTCTCAAGACAGAGTGCAAAGGCGCCTGCGACAATCTGACCTTGAAACTTGGCGAAGAATAGCTGTCCCATATTGTTTTCGCAAAAAGTCTTCCAGAATTCATAGTGATACGTAAAATCATGGATATAAAAGCCGGCGCTCTGTGCCGTTTCGACCCATAAGTCGTAAAAGGCATGCGCATTTTGGCTGGTGCAAGGGACTTCTTCTACGGTGACGCCATCGCGGAGAGCGCGGTTGATAGCGTACTTTGCTCCCTTCTTTGGCATGGCGCGTAAGAGCTCTTCTTCGCTTTTTGTCGGTGAAATATCAAGCACAACCGTTGAATAATTCGGCTGAATTGGGCGAACAATTTCAAGTCCGAGCTGTTTCATCTCTGCGATAGTCTCCGGCGACTTAAGGATTTCACTTTCCATCTTGACTGCAAAGACGCCATGACGGCTTGCAAAAGCCTGTAAGGGTTTGACAATCTTCTCTAATTGCGCCACGTTAGTAATCCCGGGACCTTTACACGCATACCAAAGCGTGCCGAGACCAAAGATTCGTTTCTCCTGGATCGCGATTGCAAGTGACTTGTTTTTATCAAAATTCTCAATGATAAGGAAACGCGGCGTCCAGCCGGATCGCTGTTTAAATTCTGTTAGCTCTTTGGACTGAAATATATTTCCGCCATCTGGATTTCTGCTGAGTAACGCGTCCCAATTATTTCGCTCTTTATCGGTTGCAAATCTTACGTTCATAGCTATAGTTTATCATTTTTTAGCGGAAGGACGTAGAATTGACTATTCGTGGTATAGTATTAAGAAATAGGTAAAGTGGCGAGTAAGGAGTCAGCTATGAGTGGACGATTAGATATAACGAGAAGAGTTGCTTGTGGTGCTGTGTATGCGGTTATAGCGGCGGTTGCAGGCGCAGTGTTTACGTCAACAATATCGCATGCATACGGACCTGAGCGTGCAACGTTTACTCGCCAGAATGCTGCACCGTATGTTACGCTGAATGCTATTACAGACAGCGATCCTTATGGATATGAGCCGCGCTTCGTACGGGTGCGAGATGTATCGGATAATGCGCCATTTAGTGCAGATTCAGTGAAAATTACAAGCGGTCATACGTATGAAGTATTTCTCTACTACCATAACAACGCAAAATCCAGTCTTAATCTAACTGCTGAAAATACCTATGCGCGCGTCAATATACCTGCCGAAATTCGCAAAGGCGAAAAAGCGCACGTTATTGGGTATGTCGGTGCTTCAAACGCAAACCCAAAAGAGGTTTGGGATGAAGTTGAAATTATTGGTGAAGACGATGTAACGATCAGGGCGATAGGCGATAGTGGAAAAATTGTCGGTTCTAAAGATAATCCGATCAATGGTATGGCAATAGATATCGGCAAGCTTTTATCAAAAGAAGGTCATCCGCTTGGGTATTATGCGCTTGACGGCAAGCTGCCTGGCTGTTCTGAGTATTCGGGCCATCTGTTGATGCGATTTACAGCTGTTCGTGCGGACTTTGATCTAAAGAATAGGGTTTCTGAAGCCGGTAAAAATAATTGGCAAAAGTCGATAAACGTTAAACATGGCGACACTGTTGATATTGCTCTGTCTTATAGGAATACAGGTTCGGTTATCCAGCAAAATGTTAGTTTTCATGACATTTTGCCAAAAGGACTTTCAATCGTTCCTGGGTCTGTAGAGTGGTATAGTGGGCACACTAACGGCAAATGGAAGAAGATTGATACTGAGGATCATCTTACGACTGCTCCCGGTCTCAACGTTGGCGATTATGCGCCACAAGGTAATGCTTACGTTCAATTTAAAGCGACGGTAGATGTAGCGTCATGCGGTTCGCACGTATTAGAGAATAAGCTGAAAATTTATACGGAAAATGGTACGCGTGGAGACACGGCGACTATACGCGTGGAGAATGCGGCGTGTCATGGTGAAACTAACAGTAAGGTCGTCGTTGCTGTGGCCGGTGGTGGTGCGCTGATTGTCGTTATGGGCGTTGTGTGGTTTGTAGTGCGGCGAAAGTCTCATAAGCCTCGTGCGACCGGCAGGCGCAAGAAATAAGCAGCGAGAGGCAGCGCGTGGATGCTGCATGATTTAGTCTTCTATTCTTACGGTATCCGTATTATACTAAGACACGTACATTAGTGAGTATAAGAGAGGTTACATGTCAATACGCATTACGTTTACGCTAACACAAATTACACCTATTGCTCATTTTGATTATGACAATGAATGCGTTACTCCGACGATAAGAGTGACTGAGGTGAAGCCTAAGCTAGACCGATTCCTTAAGAAGATGTATAGCCGTAGTCATACGGATGAATCAATGCCGGAAGACTGGTTTATTATTGATAGCTCGGGAGAGCGTACTGAGGCGCTGGACTATAAAATGCAGATCACGCCGCAAGCTAACAGTTCTCAGCAATTTGAAATCAGAAAGAATGATTATTCAAACAAATATAATTTTTTGGCAAACATGGGCGGTGATGAGGCGCGGAGAGACGGTACACGTGGAGGTGCGGCAAAATTTGTCATGGAAAATCATCCGCTTTCGGGGCAGATTGTATCGTTTCACGAGAGCTTGCTTGCGTTCATGAATAAGCCTATCGTAGAAAACTTGACTCCAATTGACATGTTCTTCGCCTGTACAAATTTTGGTATGCGCCAAGATAAGGGATTCGGTGAGTTCGTGACCGACCCGTTCCTAGATGACTCCGCGAACGGTCTGTTTAAGGAAGTTCTTCGCTACGTGTATGGCGACTATTATGTGTACAGTACCAAACTGAAAGAAGGGAGAAAAGGAGTGCTCCGAAAGGAGTATAATAATGATTTGGAGTCTGCCTGTAGAACTATAGGGGAGGTATATGGGTGTCTCAAGTCTGGCGAAGAGAATTTTGTTCATATGTATTTTTCTCAGAATAGTAATAGCAGGGTGAAGGGCTATACCGTATCAAATCTTTATAAAAGAAGCTTCGAAAACGAGAAGGATGTCTGTAAGCGTGGTGGGGCGAATGCTGATGGCGCAGTGTATGGAAAGGCGCTATTTGGATTGGCAAATGAAATAAAAATCAAAGAAGGTGCGTGGACGATTGGATCTCGCGACGAGCAGAATGCAATTTCGCGTATCAAGTCCCCTATTACATTTCGTGTGCTATACGATACGGTGTATGTGTTTTTAGACTTTGACTATTGTGACGAGCAGCGCATGGCAAGCTACGCTATGTTAGCTGGTAAACCTATCACGTTTACTGCTAAAAATGGACAAAAGGAGTTCTCTATCCCGCTACCGCCGAATCCTCCGGAAGGCACACTAATTGATGTCTATCATGACATCTTTAAGAAGTTTATTCATTTTTTTGAAAAAAGAAATAATGTCAAGAGAGGGAGAAAGTAATAACTATGAGCTGCTATCGCGTAGGGTTCACTATAGGACCAATCTATAAAGTTTTTCAACAGGCTACGGCGCCGGTGTCTAGTTGGGCTGCCAGCTATATTTTCTCGTATACAATGAAGCAGTTGGCGACCCATGTTATGCAGACATACGGCGAGGGAGATGGAGACCTTCTTATACTTCCCTATCTCGGCTTTGATGAGACAGGCAGAAGTATCGCGAAAGAGAGCTCAAATCTTGCCGGTATTGGGCGTTATCCTGATCGCGCATTCTTTCAGATTACAACCGATTTAACTGCAAATGAGCTTAAAACAGAGATAGCGCATTGTATTCATGAGACCAAAGAGGATATTCGCCAGGCATTGCCTGGCGAATATCTGGGGCGTGATGAGTTTGTAGACAACGAGCTATATATAGAGTTTGTCATTCAGCCTTCCGTTATAAGAGGAGAACCAACTGTAAAAAGGTTGAACCGTTTGCTTGATGTTGCTGAAGAAAATGCTGGTACTCAGTTGGAGTTTGCGCATGATTATATCAATGAGATCTTCAATGAGCGTCGTAACGAGCCGTTCCAGGAGAGGTTCATGGATGTCGAGCAGCGTCATAACCCGCTTGCGCTTAGTAAAGACGAAAATCGGGGATATGCTGATATTAGCAGTATTGCACGGCGCATCAATCACTGCGACCGCAAAGCGAGCCGTTATTATGCTGTTGTTTCATTTGATGGCGACAGTACGGGTAAAGCGGTTGAGGGCAAAGAAGAAAGTGAGGTAATGGAGTTCTCTGAACGGATTTACACTTTTGTTGGGGATGCAGTAGATTTGATAACCTCCTTCGGCGGCGTTGTACTGTTTGCTGGCGGCGAGGATTTTAAGTGCTTGATGCCGCTCGCAAACGCAGGTCATGATAGAACGTTTATTGATGTATGCAGGGACATTAATAAGAAGTTTAATGAAGTGGTTGGCGCTGGTAGTGATACCAAGCTATCGGTTTCATTTGGCGTAGCGATTGCCTATTACAAGTACCCGTTAGCAGAAGCATTCCAGCGGTCGCTCGACTTGCTTGATGGTGTCGCGAAGCGGCAAAAGGGTAAAAACACAATGGCAATTCACCTGGAAAAAGCAAGCGGGCAGTCGCTGACGATTGGCTTTAAGAACGACAGTCCCCTCCTAGGGAAAATTAGCAAGGAAATCTGTTCCCTGTTGCGCGATGACGAGAAGGCGGCGGAAGGCAGCGAAAAACTATTGCATTCATTTGTATACCGTTTTAACGAGTTAAAGCATCTGTTTGCGATTGAGCATGCATCTGAGGAGCACGCATGTAACTTAATTCAAAATACTTTTGACACGTCAGAGCATCACGGAAACAAGGTAGAAGACCACTTAGAGCTTGTGAAAGATCTGTATCGTCATAGAACAGAGATTCGTGATATATTAACTAATGAAGGGGCGGTTGATAGCGCGGCGAGTACCAATGGCTCTTCCGCAGTTACTATGCGCCAGGAGCGTGAACGTTACGTTGATCGCATCAGTCATGTATTGAGATTCATTAAATTCTTCGCAGAAAAAGGAGTTAATTCATGAAAACATGCGTCGTTACTTTGGTGCCGCTAGAACCTTACTTTTTTGGGAGTGACAAAACATTCTCATTCAATAAGAGCGATCGTACGCGCAATAATTATTATATTCGCTCTCTTGAGTCGCCTTCGCCAACGACTATTCTTGGTATGGTTCGTCATGAATTGCTGAAGCAGGCTGGGCACTACAGCCCGTCGTTTCAATACACGGAGTCGCAGCTAGCTGATAATGCCAGACTGATCGGCAAAGAGTCTTTTTCGCTTGCTCAGAGCGATATGCAGTCGTTCGGCGTAATTCAATCAATTAGTGCTGTTCATCTCATGCATGATGGCAGTATATACTGGCCAATTCCGGGCGACCATAACAAATCGGATGATTCGTATGCGCCTATAAAGCTTACGAATGATAATTCGGTGACATTTAGCAGCGCGGCCTGTCTCGTACCGGATGACGTTAATGCCGTTGATCACAAGAAATATAGCGGCAAAGCGCTATTGTGCGTCGATAATAACAGCACATCGCTTGTCCCTGCTCCGTTTCGTCGTTCGGTGAAGATTGGGATTGGAAAGAATACGTACGCTAATGGCCGCGCATCGGTTGATATAGAGCGCAAGGAAATGTTCTTTAAGAAAGAATATTGCACCCTTAGAGAAGGTTGGAAATTTATCTTTATGCTTACGCTTAACGACGACGCGATTGAGCTGCAAGACTCAATCGTCACGATGGGACAAGGTAAATCAGCGTTCGCCTTTTGCGTTAATGAAATATCACCGCAGGTCTACGAGGAGCAAACCACAGCGCTGGCGACGACGCTTACTGATATTGTGCGAAGTAATTTACCGGATGGCTACGAATGGTATTATGTGCATTCAGATACACTGGCAGATCAGCGAGTCTTTTCGGAGGCTGTTTACACTGCCGCCTATACGATGCCGATTAATCAGCTCGTGACCGACTATCGTGCATCGGATTATCGACATAGGCTTAGTAAAAACCACCGCGGACGACGTAATGTCGTTTGTGCAGGCGGCTGTTTTTACACTACATCGTCTAATTGCTCTTTTGCGCAATACCTTTCTAATGCTAATGCACAGCATATCGGATTTAATGCTTATATAACCACCAGGGAGGATTAAGTATGAAGGCATATCTTTATAATATTCACTGTATTACCAACCTGCACGTCGGCAGCGGCGAGTCTCAATCGGGTTTGATTGATAAAGAGGTTCAGCGCGACCCCGTTCTTGGCATGCCCTGTATACCGGGGTCGGCAATAAAAGGAGCTCTGCGGGAATACCTGACGAATCGTTCGGCTGACCGTCTAGATGATCGGGCTTTGCTGCGTGCGTTTGGCGCGTCGCCGCAGGACGATGATATGAATGCCGGCGAGCTGAAATTTATAGGCGCTACCCTATTGGCGTATCCGGTGCAGCGCAAAGGAGCCCATGGAGATAAAACAGGTTCGTATATTATGAGAGCGAGCCGTGCGTGCGTTGATCATATCAATCAGATTGCGGCTTCTTTTGGCCTGCAGCCGGTAGATTCGCATGCTGATGATAGTAAAAATCTTGATTCGGTTCAGCTGCCTGTTGTTGCACGCAATTCAATTGGCGGTCCGGATAAAACCGGCAGCAACTTGTGGTATGAGGAGTTTGTCCCCCATCAAGCAGAGTTTGTTTGTGCGATTGCTGGCGATGACGCTATGCTGCTTGACGAGATTGATAAGCATCTTGATGGCCACGTTGTTCAGTTCGGTGCTAATTCATCTGTCGGCTATGGATTATGCCGGCTAACCAACCTTACTAAGGAGGCGCAGTAATGAATGGAGCGGTAGATCAGCGGTATTTTGACGCTGCATACGATCTATTGTCTAAGAATGGCAAAGATAGCGCTTTTTTTGAACGGTTACGCGGATATGCATCGTCGATGGCTGTTATGATGCGACATACATCATTACCGGCGGCAGTCTTAGTGTATGGTTCTGATGGCGATACGAAAGACCGCAAAGCGACCCTTGAAACTGTCAGGGCTATATTAGAGCAGCTTGGCGAGTCGTCTATATCTAAAAATGACTTGCGCGGGTATTACGATGAGGATAAAGCTAAGCAAGCCGTGATTTGCAGCAATGTCCTGTCGAGTTTATTGGCGATACGACAAGTTTGTCTTATGTTGATTGGCAAGGAGGCGTACTATTATGGCGAAAACTAAGAAGCGTAACAAGCAACACAAGTTTGTGCAAAAAGATCAGCAGCATAACCAGAGCCAGGCGCGCAGCGAGTCGTTTGATATTTGTAACTTCGCCTACTTCTTTTACGATCAGTACCCTGATAGTATTGCCCGGATGGTGGCTGCAGGTAAGACCGTTGATATGCATGTCCCAAAAGGCTTAAATGATGCAATAAAAGCATATCGACCAACGTCAGATGGCAGGTCTCAAACGGTACATTCGTTATATCAGCGCGGGTTACTTAGTCGGATTGGCTCTCATGAGGTTCGTCATATTGCGCTGCAGGTAGCTCATCCGGGGCTTATTGCCGGTACGGGAACTGCACGCGCAATCCCTGATATTGAGGGTTGTATTCAAAACGGAATTAGCCTTGACTATACAACAGGGCTGCCATATATCCCGGGCTCTTCTATTAAGGGGTCGCTGCGAAGCGCTCTTGAGCCGTCGCGAAATGGTGAGTCTGAGTCTGCCTGCGCTCATCTTGAATTATTCCGCGAATTGTTTGGTGACGATAGCCTTGACATGGAGACGCTGCGCGACATCATTGTTGCACTCTTTGATAATGAGACGGAATTTGGTCAGGCGAGCCAACCGATATTCTTTGATGCCCTAGCCGAACCGAACGACAAGTCGCTGTTTACGTTTGATTTTATTACGCCGCACCGTGCTGATGAGGATCCGTTTAAAGATCCGGTGCCACTACAGATTCTTAAGGTGACTCCAGGTACGTTATTCAATTTTTATATTGCGTTGCCGAGCGAATTTCGAGTTAACGATAGGTTAACGCTTACGTGTGCGCAGGTACAGGACGTATTTAAGCAGCTACTGATGACGTTTGGCGTCGGGGCGAAGACGAATCTGGGCTACGGTCTCTTTTGCGAGGTCTAAGCATGGCTGATACTGGCGGACACTCGCTAACAATAACGTTTGCAGTGCGAGCCTGTTTCTCTGTTAAACTGGCATATTCATATAGTTTAATGAGTTTCATCTACCGCTTGATTGAGATCGGCAATCCGATATTGAGCGATCAGATTCACAACTACCAGCGGCACCATCGTCGCGATTATGATGCGCCGCCGCCATTTAAATTTTTCACGTTTGGGCGTTTGAATGGTCGAGCAATTATTAACCGTGGTCAGATTCGTTTTATTAAGCAGGCAGCATTTGAGGTACGCTCGCCAGATAAAGCGATTATTGATGCAATTATTGCCGGTCTCGTTAAGCGGCAGCGCTTTACGTTTATGGATAATACCGTTGATGTTATCGGGTTTTCCTACCAAAAAACTGATCTGCAGCATGTGCACCGCTTGGTGACGAGAACGTTATCGCCGATTACTGTTTATCGGACAGAGTCTGCCGGTAAAACAATCTATTTTCACCCGCAGCAGCCAGAGTTTATTGAGCTTATTGTGCGCAATATGACGTTGAAATATCGGTCGTTCTATGGATTCTCTCCAAAGCCCGCCCTTGATGTTCATCTCGTTCCTGATGGGATTATTAAAAAAACGGTGACAACATTTAAGCGCGTTCTCGTAACGGCTTATGACTGCGAACTTGAGCTAGTTGGTGCGCCAGATCTTTTGCAATTCGCATACGATACAGGGCTTGGTGCAAAAAACTCTAATGGATTTGGTATGTTTAAGATTATTCATAGCGTATGAAGTTTGAGGATATATTTACGCCGGAGCGTGAGAAGTACATTCTGGCAGAGATGAAAGAAAAGCAGAATAACGAAAGCGGATATGGCTCTGACTTTATGCGCTTTGATGAATTTGAAGTATTTTTACCGCAGAATCGGAAGACGCTGCTAAATAACTTAGCAGCAGGACGCTACTCCCCTCACCCTGTTCTGCTTTTCGAAAGATTAAAATCAACGGGTAAGTTACGAGTTCTCGCAAAATACACTAACATTGATATTTTTATCTTAAAGAATATCGCAGATGCATTATATGATTTTGTGTCGCCTCAATTTTCTGAAGCATGTCACGCTTATCGTAGGGATCACGGTACACTGACCGCTATCGATCGCATACGTTATTTTGCTGAGCAAGGATGTGAGTTTTTAGTTGAGTGTGATGTGCGTAATTATTTCGATTCAATTAATCACGGGATACTTATTAAACAGCTAAATGCGCTTATTCCCGATCGTCGGATTGTTAACATAATTAAAAAATACCTTGTTGCACCACGTGAGTATGATGATCGTATAGAGAAACCGAATAAAGGCATTGTACAGGGGTCGCCGTTATCGCCGCTCCTTAGCAATATCTACCTTTCGGGGTTAGATAATTTCTGTACTGAGAAGTCGTGGCAATATGTCCGGTACGCTGATAATATGTATTTCGTGACGAATAACCGTGCTGATGCCGAGGTGATCCTACGGACGGTTCGCGATCGCCTGCGTACTGAGTATAAGCTGCAGCTTAATTACCAGAAGAGCGGAATTTACGACATAACGAAGCGAAAGATGCTCGGTTATTGCTTGAAGAGGCTTCCAAACGGACAGATAGATTGCATTCGCCAGCAACGCCAAGTTGCGAAAGCATATCCTAGCTGGCAGCATCACGCTATCGGTAAGAAAAACGACGTATACTATTTGTTTGAGGATGGTATCCTGACGAAACGCGACTATACTTTATTCTTTGAAAATGATACGTTTGTCTCGCCGATTCCTTTGCATACAGTAGAATCACTGAATGTATTTGCTAATATTACATTTAATAGCCGATTCTTTGAGAATATCCTCAAATGCAACATTCCCCTACACTTTCATAATAAATTTGGAGATTGCCTCGGGCATCTTGTACCGACACAGCATGTCGCTCGGAGCGAAACGATGTTGCGCCAGACGAGCATCTATGAAAACTTACCTGAACGCCGGCGCTATGCGCTTGCTATAGAGAAAGCTTCGTTGCATAATATGACGTCAGTATTGCTCTACTATCTTTATCGTAAACATGACACTCGTCTTGATACTGCTGTTACGCGAATGAGGGCGTATACAAAACGGCTCAGTGCATGCAAGACTCCTGCTGACATGCTGCTCATAGAAGCGCGTGCTCGTAAGTTATATTATAATACGCTTAATTTTGTTATCGGTCAGCCTGGTTTTTGCTTTATCCAGCGTAGTCGCCGTCCTCCCGAAGACCCGATAAACGCATTAATTAGTTTTGGCAATACAGTTTTGTATAATCGGTGTAGCGACCTTATTCATAAGACAAGTTTAGATTGTCGTATAGCATTTGTGCATGCGTCAAATCATCGCGATGAGAGTCTGAACCTAGATATCGCAGATATATTTAAGCCAATTATCGTTGATCGTGTTATTCTGTCGTTAATTAATAGGCAGCAAATCAATGCGAACGATCATTTCGAGGAGATGCCGGAAGGTGGAATTTACTTATCGAAAGAAGGTAAAAAGATTTTTATTCAGGAGTTTCAATACAAATTAAATAGCCTCATTTCCTACAAAGGCAATCGTATTAGCTACGAGTATCTCATCACACTTGAAATTCGTAGTTTGTTGCGCTCAATTATCGGTAAGAAATTTAGTTATAAACCATATAAAGGGCGCTGACGATGTATATTATCTGTTGCTATGATGTTGCCTCAAGGCGTAATAAGCCGGTAAATAAATTGTGTGCTGCCTACTTGCAGCCGTTGCAGCGATCTGTTTTTGCCGGACATATTACCGAGCGCCAGTTAATGAAGTTTCAGATCGCTCTCGCCGAAGTTATTGATACCGAAGAAGACACGATTACGATTTTTGTCGCTGCCAATGCTATACATCTGGCGCGGTGGCAGATCGGCGTCGTTGCCAGAGGCGGCACGATTATATAAATTGAGCGAACGTTTTCATATTCAACACAAAATCACCCTACGCGTAAGAGAGGGTGATTTTAGTAGGGCGCGACAAGAAATGGTCTTTCAGGTGTCTGTTTAGGCGTAACGAAAAGTATCTATTAGGTAAGGTATCTACAAGGAAAACAAAAATGTTAAACATTCCGTCAAAAAATGTATCAATATCTATTAGGTAAGGTATCTACTGGTAAGGTCGCGTAATCTCCCAAAAACCAATAAGTATCAATATCTATTAGGTAAGGTATCTACGCCTTTTGGTGCTGAACAGGCAGGTTTTCTCGTACGTATCAATATCTATTAGGTAAGGTATCTACTATAAACAAATGAATTTACTAGCACAATTAGCTTATACAACAACGTATCAATATCTATTAGGTAAGGTATCTACAGACAAATAAAAAACGTGCTAAAAGGCGAGTGTATCGCCCGTATCAATATCTATTAGGTAAGGTATCTACGAAAGTTGCTAAAAAAGAGATCATTAAAATTAAAGTATCAATATCTATTAGGTAAGGTATCTACGCCTTTTGGTGCTGAACAGGCAGGTTTTCTCGTACGTATCAATATCTATTAGGTAAGGTATCTACTTGCCGGTAGTAGAGACAAGTTATCTCTAAGATGGTATCAATATCTATTAGGTAAGGTATCTACTAGGCAATTGGGATATTCGAGACAGTAAGAAGAAGTATCAATATCTATTAGGTAAGGTATCTACTAAAAATTATCGTAGACATCTTGGAGAGAAACAACGTATCAATATCTATTAGGTAAGGTATCTACTGTATTGTAAGGAAGGAGGAGCACTAGAAGCGTATGTATCAATATCTATTAGGTAAGGTATCTACGAGAAAACGTTGCATGGGATATTAAAGTCCTTTGGTATCAATATCTATTAGGTAAGGTATCTACATCTAGATTTGTCGTCCGTTATACTGTTAGCTTTGAGAGGTATCAATATCTATTAGGTAAGGTATCTACAATTACCTAAAACAAAATTAAAAAAAATAAATCAGTTAGGTATCAATATCTATTAGGTAAGGTATCTACAATTTCTTCGGGTGTCAGAAAGTTATTAAGAAACGTATCAATATCTATTAGGTAAGGTATCTACAATTGTTAGCTTGGTGAGAGGAGGAGCGGAAGAGAGGTATCAATATCTATTAGGTAAGGTATCTACCTGGATGTATTAAAAAGAAACAATAAACAATATGCAGCATGTATCAATATCTATTAGGTAAGGTATCTACACGGCCGCAAGGCTAAAACATAAAGGAATTGTGTGCGTATCAATATCTATTAGGTAAGGTATCTACCGATAGTTCGCTACCTTCATACCCGCATCCGTTAGGGTGCGTATCAATATCTATTAGGTAAGGTATCTACAGTACTATACTTGGTCAGTAATGATGGATTATCTAGTATCAATATCTATTAGGTAAGGTATCTACAATGCTATCGTCAATAATTATTAAACTAGTAAGAGGGTATCAATATCTATTAGGTAAGGTATCTACGATAGTCTTGTTTGACGATGACGATCAATTTTCTCGTATCAATATCTATTAGGTAAGGTATCTACCAAAATAAAAAAGAGATAGGAAAATTAACAGTGATCATATCAATATCTATTAGGTAAGGTATCTACCTTAAAGTATCGCTATTGCTATAACGATACGTGGACGGTATCAATATCTATTAGGTAAGGTATCTACCTAAAAATTGAAACATCGTCGGAAACGGCGATAGAGTATCAATATCTATTAGGTAAGGTATCTACTAGCGGTAAAAAATAAAAAAGTTCTCAACTTATACGTATCAATATCTATTAGGTAAGGTATCTACATTAGAACAAAAAGAAAAAGACAACCTAAAAGAAAAAGTTGAGCTGTATCAATATCTATTAGGTAAGGTATCTACCCACGGGGGCGACGTGAAAGTCGCCTCCCCGTGGAACGGGTATCAATATCTATTAGGTAAGGTATCTACGTGGAGCTACAAGGAAAAGCCCCGGAAGGGGCGGTGGTATCAATATCTATTAGGTAAGGTATCTACGTTGCACCTATTGCAGACCTGATGGAGGGTGATGTGTGTGTATCAATATCTATTAGGTAAGGTATCTACAGGAGGCAAAATGCGGAGACCAATTCTCCTGATCACCGTTGTATCAATATCTATTAGGTAAGGTATCTACAAATATCTCTCTTCGGAGGGTCAAGAGGCTCTCCGAGTATCAATATCTATTAGGTAAGGTATCTACTAGAACGTTTTACCGCGACTAGCAGAGGCGCTGATTGTCACGTGCAACTGATTCTTATCTGTTGCAGACCAGCTTCGCGCGCTTCTGTAAGGTTGAAGCAACTAGTGTTAGTATAGCAGCTCACGATTGATTTGTATATAAAATTGCCAAAAAATGTCTATTTTATGCGTCGACCTATAAATTTTTTGTAACAGATGAGAAACAGATTAGATGATATCCTGTCGTATCGTTCATTCGTTGGTCGACGCGGATTTTGCAGCCATGGTGCTATAATACTTGAATGAAACCTTATATTTCCGTTGTAATATTTACGTTTTCCCTCTATAAACTACGAAATATGGGTCGACGCAGTTTTTTCTTCAAAATATAAGCTGACAACACAAGAAATAGCTTCGTGTAGCATTTTTTCGGATGCTATTATGATCGGCGTAACGGTGAAAAGCTGATGACCGCTTGAACTATTCGCGGGTTGTCATAGATGAGTGATACGGCTGTATCCTTTTTGATATGGAAACTATCCACTAAGTGGCAATGGTGCAATTTGCATTTTCTAGCAAGACTTGGGTCGTCGGCTAGCTCCACGAGGACAGGGACGCAATCAAGCGGAGTAAGAATTTGGCTCACGGCGACAACCTCAAGCATGTCGGCGACGCAGGTTTGCCGCAACCCTGACTTACATGATATGAAATAGAATGTGAAGCCGCGTCGAGCAATAACATCAATTTCATGAAAAGCTCGCAATGCTGTTTTTGTATGCGTTGCATTGTTTGGGTTGTGCTCAAGTAGTATCGCTGAGTGGACGACCTCATCAAATTCACCGGACTGCAGGAGCGTTTTGTACATAAAATACTCAAGCGCTAGTCCTACATTATGCAGAAAAGGAGTAATATATTGATGCTGCGGGCTGACTCCCCAGTGTCCGCCGCCAGTCATTGTGACGAGTCCTTGGCTATGCAGCCAGTTAATAAACCTTACATAAGGCTTTTTGCCTATTGCAACCGACTGATTTATTGAGGCTGCTTCAATGATGCGCGGCCACGTGTAGCGGTGTGTCAGAAAATACCGAACCAGTTGTTCTAGAGTAGCCTCTTCGTCAAATGAATAGGCGGCAGTTGTCTCGTTGTATTTGAATTTACGCCCGCAAAGCTCAAATGCTTGCTGGATAGATAATTCGCCTGTATTTCCTTCTAACGTTTTTTTAGTAGAGATGTTACTGCTCGTTTGGTAAACAGTTTTCAATGTCGGGTCAATAGTTTGGCAACGGATGTTTGGCGTTTGCTTTGATGCCATCGTTGCTGCAAGTACAAGGAATGCTTCCCCGCCTGATATATCAATAGTGACATCGCCGGTCTTTGCAAGGTAAAGAAAATATGCAACCGCTTTGTTTGACTCGTCCTGTGAGAATTGCTTCCGAATGAGCGATTTTGGATGAGCGGTTGTGCGTATATAGGTTTCAAGCCGATTGAGCGGTCCAACAAGATTGTGCGCTTCGCTTGATACGAGGATAACTTTATCGTACTCATCAGCAACGGCTGCGATGACATTGTCTGCCGTGCGTGAGATTTCGTATATATCGACGAGGAGTTTAGGTTTCATGATTGTGGTTAGTATTTCTTTTTAGTGGTGATATATCGTGATATGAGATAAACTATTAGTATGACTAGTATGATGGATACTTTAATAGTTTCATTAGGCCAAAGCTTGTCTATATCTATTTCTATGATGAGCGCATCGACAGCAACAATAAGCGCAGCTGCGTTATATACCGATGATCGAATTGCTTGTGCAGCATCGCTGAGTTCTTCCACTTGCTCTTTCACATTGTGCGATAGCGTGTTGACGCCAAGATTTTCGCGTATTTTTGTATAGGTTTCGTCGCCTTGCTCTTGTTCGGTTATATCCAGTAGATTAATATTCGCAGTAAATATGGCAATGTCCTGTCTGATTTTAGCTACCCTACTTGTTGCCTGCAGCTCAGGAAAGTGAACGCTTTTGATATTGCGGGAAGCCTCAGACGTATTGTGTAGAATGTTGAGCAAGGCAGTGCGCTGTGCAACAACTAAGCTAACCATTTCGGCGTATAGATCTAAGAAGTTGTCAAAAAGAAAGGCATTGTCATCGCGCGGTGGTTTTATCATCACGAACGCGTGGTGGCTCACGCCTGTGTATGATTTGTATTCATTCCAGCGGTCAAGCGAGAACTTTTGCATAAGTTTCTGAAGCATACTGGCATCGCGTACAGTATAATCGTTATGAGAGTCGCACGATATGATACCGTAAAGTTGACGAGCATCTTTATATGCGGTCATATCATTAGGACATGGTGCTTTGTCGGGTTCCGTTTCATAGATTGATATCCGGGAAAGCGTTTTCTCGTCGAGGCTCTTAAATTCGGTGTAGCTAGGAATAAGGTTTGCCGCTTCATCAGAAGAGATAATGCTCGCAAGTATCATGCGGTCGTCATAAGCAGGTATTATCGTTTCATGGTATTTGTCTTCTTTGATAGTGCTATTGAATATAATGCCAACTGCATGTTTTGCGATGGTGTGGTGAGCATTCTCTTGATATGTATGTGCTGTAGAGCCGGCTGGAACTATACTTTTTGCCATCTGATCAAAATCGGTTTTATACGAAGTAGTGTTATGAGACGATTCAGTATTTATTGATATGCTAATCTCTGCTGCAACCGCAGTCGCAGTAAGCTGATCGGCGTAGCTGCCCTGTTTCGGTTGTGGCACAAAAGGCAGAGATACGCGACGTCCACAGCTGTTGATATCTTCAACAGCGTTAAGATAGCTATAGTTCTCTACTGTTTTTCGTTCTTTATCTTTTTGAAAAAGAACTTCGTTATAGTAAGTTGTGTATATTATCTGTCCAATGTTGTGGCTGTATAGTTTGACGCGCACCGATTGTAGCTGTAAGCGGGCAGAAAAATGATTGAGATCAAGACGATAATAACTCCGGGTTGGATCAAGGTCTTTTAACTCAAACTCTTCCAAAAATTCGTCGTCTTTATGTTGTCTACGCCAAGATTTGTGTAGTGGCTTTGTTGTCTGGTGAAGCGCCTCAAAAGCTGCTTTATTAAAGTATTTGCTTGCATTGTAGGCTTTTCTTGCCTCCTCTTCATCCGACAATACTTTGTCGCATACATGAATCCATTTGGTGGTATCATAAACGCTTAGCCGTTCTTCAAGGTGCTTAGGACTTACATCTTCTTTGACGATGAAAGGCAGCATGAAAACATGGTACGATTGCTCCATGCGAGGGTTTGGTGCTATTTGAGACGTAACTCGTGTTGTATTAGCGGTTTTGGACTGTTTCATAGTTATGTATTGTTAAATGTTTCGCTGCTCGCAAGCTGCCCGAGCTTAAAAAAAGCGTGCGCTGTTGCCTTGCAGTCTTCAATATGATTGTGTTGAACAGAAGTAGCCTGTTCGCGGTAATATTCTTGTGTGAGCTCCCCCAGAAGCTCGCTTTGTGCCATTGAAGCGAGGTCGTAGAGCGGGTATGGCCCCTGGAATCGACGCTCTTCAAGGTTTTTCTCAACGCACCGCTGAAATAGCCGACATTCAACCGGGTAAATTGTGTAGCCAATCGTGCGGCACGTTTCGCGGTGTTGACTGTAGAAATCCCAGAAGGCATCCATGAGGTCTTTTTCATTGTTGTAGGTGGTAAGACTATCTTTAGCGTCGAGCAGAATAGGTTTCACATGCTCGTCCGCCCAAGAGTCGCTGAAGGTCTCTTTCATCCAAACGCCATTAAACATAGTAGTAACGAGTTGATCATCATATACGACGGCACCAATGCTTACAAAATCGCCATACAGACCGTCTGTTTCGGCATCAACGACCATAATTTTTTCATTTGATGATATAGGCAGTTCCATGGACTTTATTGTAGCACACCAAACAGGTTTACGGCGTAACCAGTAATCATATGATTTCTCTTCTCGCGGCATAGGTATCAACCAGCAAATATTTATAATATCTCATAGTATTCTACTTATTCGCTCTAAGCCTTAGCCTTTAGCACGTTCAGTGCGCGCCCGTTCCATCGCTTCAATCGACTCTCTTGCTACTTTGCTTAAATCGTCCATATGATTTAGGAAGAATGCTCGCGTTAGTTCGTATACATACCACAGCTCCGCTTGTTTCTCTGGCGTATCGGCGGCTGGCAGACAATGTTTTGCGAGATGCTCAGCACTAAGCGATACATCGTGCAGCTGCTCGGCTGTTAATATCGAATCGTCATGCTCTAGGTGATGTCTCATTTCATCAAGCATTGTCGGCATTACGTCGTCGTGCCACTCGGCGATCCAGTCGGTCATTGGCGGGTCGTCAAGCATGAGGGCGAGGTATTCACCGAGGTTTGTATTATATTCCGCCTCTTTTCGCGCATCATGATGCCATATACTTGTGGATGCAAACATCAATGGTCGACCACGATAGTCATATAATTCGCGCGGTTCGCCATAATAATATTTATCGGTTAAGTACTGTAATGAATCAACAAAAGGTACGAGTTCGTGTGATTTGATCATAATACTATAATACCTATTTTCAAACGAGGAAAGTAAGGCAGTTTATAGACGTGCCTCAGGTCTTTAAGAGGGTTACTTCACGCGGTCAGAGACCGGTGTACCAGCCGCGCTCCGTACCGTTGTTTATACTAAATCACACGTGTTACACGAATGAAACACTTCTTGCTTTATTCTCTCTAAAAATAGCGGGGCAAATTACTCCGCCCCGTTCTTCTGTTTTCGCTTCCTACGTTGCTTCTTACGCAAAGCTTTCTTCGCCGTAAGCGTAATAAAAAAGACAGTTAAACTTTACTTTATCTGTCTTTAAGCTCTGCGTGCTGCAGCTTAATGCCTTAATGCTACTTCTCTATTCACTTTCTTCTTCTACAATTTCTGCATACTCTTTTAGCTTTCTCTGTAGCAGACTCTTATCTATAAGTTTTAAAGTATATTCAGACACCATCGCAGGAGACAAACTTCTGCTTAGTGTATATTCTACAACTTTATCATCTTTTGAAGTACAAAGAATAACACCAACACTTGGATTTTCAGCTTTCTTTTTCACTTCTCTATCCAGTGCTTCTAAATATAAGTTCATTTTTCCGATATATTCCGGCTTAAATTCTCCTAACTTTAGTTCAAATGCGGCTAAGCAAGACAATCCCCTATGATAAAACAACAAATCTATATAGTAATCATGATTGCCAACCTGCACTCTGTACTCGTTTCCTATAAACGTGAAGTCTTTTCCTATCTCTAAAATGAAATTCTTTAGATTTTCAAGAATTGATTTTTGAAAATCTCTATCACTTCCAATCTTTGGTGTATCAAGGAATTCCAACATGTAACTGTCCATGAACAAATTATATGTTTCTTGCTTTGTCTTTTGCGTAGCAGGCAGCCCTTCGCCGTTAGAGAGTGTGAATCTCTCATAATAGCCGCTATCCATCTGTCTCATTAACTCACGATGTGTTAAATTTTCTTTTATCGCTAAGTTAAGATAAAATTCTCTTTCTTCCTTGCTTTTTGAGCCGGATATTATTTTTAAATGATTAGACCAGCTCAATTGTGTCAACAGTGTTGACACTTTTTCATCGTCTTTATATAGTTCATAGAATTGTTTCATTCTATAAAGTCCTCTGCGGGTAAATCCTTTTAAGTCAGGGTAGTTTTCGGAGAAAAAATCAGCAACATTTTCCACAAAATTCGATCCGTAACTTGCTTCTTTGCTTTTCTCACTTATGTACTTTCCTACTTCCTGATGCATCAAAATCAGCTCTTCATTGACTTTCCTGTAAGCACGATACTTTGCGCTTTCGACAATCTTAACAATATCATCAAACTGGTGAGGATCTTTTCCCGTATCCGTGTTCTGCAATGCTATCTCACCTTTGTTCATTATTTTTTTCCTACATCTAAATATACAGTTGTTATTTACTAGCATTTTCTTTGATAAAAGCCTTAGAATTTTGAATTTGCACTTTATCTTTGTCGACTACAAAAATAACATGATCTCCATTTTGTAGATTTAAAAGCTTTCTTATCCTCTTCGGAATAGTAACTTGCCCCTTTGACATAACTTTTGCAATATCCATAAATGTATCTTCCATGTTCGGCTCCTTTCGCCCTACTTTTCATACAAAAGATTATGGCATTTTCTGTCTTGAAATTAGCGCTATCGTACTCGCTATAAGCTTAAACTGCTTCTTTTGCCTCATTTTCAATCACTTCTAAAAAATTCTTTGAAGATCCCCCGTGCAATATCCGATAGCTCCATTTCCCACTTTGCTGTTGTTTTTTTGCTGATTTAAAGCCGCCGGCCGCAGTCAATGCAAGACCGATTCTGTTATGCGCGGCAATAAGGCTTCTCTCATATAAGACCCGTAGTTCGGCTAAACTGTTTCATTAGAATAACCTTTTTCTTCTAACATTAGACTTTGTCTGTGTATTGCTTGCCTAGTCTAGTCTAAAGAGACTGTTATCTTGTTCCATTGAGCCGGTTATGGGGTTTGTGATGGAGCCGATCTAGACGATTATTAAGATATGTGATATGGTTAGATACCGAAAAATAATTAACAAAGGCTATAGGATTTCTGTGAAAAAATCTATCGATACAGAGGGTGGTTTATTAACAAAGAAGATGCCGAAGAAATGGTTGGAATCTTGGCATAGCACAAGTGGAGGCGAGAAAATTGCGCGCGTTATGGGCGGAACTGCGGCTGCAAGTCTTGCGGCGTCGGCATTCGGCCTGCACATGCCGTGGACGGTTACGGTAGGAGAAAGAGATTATACAGCAAAGGCAGTAACCGCTGCGGAAGCCCCTAGACAACAAGAAGAAGTTGAGGTTCATTCTACGACCATCCCCGAGACAAGTGAGGATGTTCAAAGCCAATTGCTGCAGATGCCGTGGTCGCCAGAATTTAATTTGGAAGATGCGCCTGCTTATACGCGAGAAATTATAAGCGGCTATACGGTAGACCACCTAGCTAATGAATTGCGCGAAAAGGTAGACAGCGGTTATGAGATACGCGATATTGCTATTCTTTCATTTTCTTCGGATGAGGCGCGTATAGCGCCAGAATATGATGGCTTAGGAGAAAGCAACCAAGGTAATATTGATTTAGCCTACGATCGTGGAGAGGTTGTTCTTGAACGCTTACAGCAAGCCGGCATAGATACAACCGGTGCGACGGTTACTGCCGCGGAGAACGTACTAAGCGCTGATGATGTGACCGCTGTGAAAAATATTGCGGCAGTGCATGATGTAACGACCGCAGAACTGCTTGATGCGTACAATATGGGCGGAGATGTGTCATTATCGCCAGAGGAATTAGAGACGATGAATACTGTGCTCGGGCGTAGGCGCGGAGCGATTGTGTCGTACCGCGCTGTGAAGCCGGAGGAAACGATTGACGAAAAGACGGTTAAGCCAGTTTGCGTGTATAAGCGTACATTGACTGAGCGGCAAGGACATATAAACGGTCTGCCAATAACAATAATTCCTGCGGTCATTCCTCGTTTTACCCGCAAGAATAAGTCGCGGCAAGAAGATGATAAAGAACAGGAAGATGATAGCAAGGGTGATAGCGATGTAGTTGATGTTGCTAATAATGCTAATAATGCTAATAATGCTAATAATGCTAATAATGCTAATAATGCTAATAATGCTAATAATGCTAATAATGCTAATAATGCTAATGCCTTTTCTTATGAGACAGAAAAGCCTGCTAGGCATGATGTTTCCGGTGTATCGGCAATATTGAAAGATAAAGAAGCAGCAGTAGAAGAGGCGCTTGCGGCGTATCGGGCTGCACATTCTGCGTGGCTTGCTTTACAATCTGACCAATCGTGTCCAATCGAGGAAGTTTCAAAAGCACGTTATGAATACGACAAAGCGGGCGAAGCACATTATCTGGCATGCCGTGACCTTGATAGGTATATAGAAGAAACTCAAGAAAAAGCACGGCGAAGCGAGTCCTTGCGATTGCTTGGTAGAACGGGCTTGAGAATTGCTGCTATAGTTGCTATCATTGCGATCCCGCGGCTGCATTTTGGGTACTGCCCAGATCGACACGACACAACGCTTAATCCATTTCGCGCTGAATTTCCTGACCGTGTAGCTGTTTCTTTCAGCATACCGTTTACGGATCTTAGCACCGGCGAATTGACAGTGCTCGATTCTGGCGGTTGTCCGAAAAATACGTCTGGAGATGATAGTAAACCTTGCGACCCTGATCGTATTGATACGACAATCGTTCACGCTGATGGTAGCACAGAAGAAGTATCTCAAGCTGTCCGTAAGCGCTAAATAAGTAAGATTGATTCTGCTGGTGCCGATATCGCCCCTGCCCTCTTTTTGGTAGAGATATTGGGTGTCTGCTGGCTTGTACTAAAGTGCTGTGCTATGTAAGTATCGTTTGCCACTTCCCCTGCCGTATGCCGTTTAGCGTATAGTTCCCGAAGTTCGTGCGGTGCAACCGGGTAACAGTGTAACCGAGCGCTGCAAATGTGCGGCGGATTTGCCGATTGCGTCCCTCGCTCATAGTGATGTGCCATTCGCGGCGATTGTCGTCGAGACGTGCGAGTATAAGCTGGCTGCGCCCGTCGTCAAGCTCTATGCCGAAGTCGCTGATCATTTGTTGATGGAGCGGTTCAAGGTCGCGGTCAAGGCGGACGCGATATTGTTTCGTCTTAGCGAATTTAGGGTGCGTCATACGATGCGCGAAGTCGCCGTCATTGGTGAGAAGCAATAATCCGGAACTGTCTTTGTCAAGGCGTCCGACAGGCTTAAGCATATGAAGCTCAGGCGGCAGCAATGAGTAAATTGTTGGCGCATTGCCTTGCATGCGGCGCGAACAAACGTAGCCGATGGGTTTATTGAGCGCGATATAGCGTAGCGCGGCGGGTCTACGGGCAACTGGTGTTCCTGCGACGTCAATGCTGTCGCTTGGCGTAATGCGCGTACCAAGCGTAGCGAGCGTATGATTAACCATGACGGTTTCGTTTTCAATTAAAACATCAGCCTCGCGGCGCGAGATACCGAGCTGCCGCGCGAGGAACTTATTGAGCCGTTCCGGCGACTTGCCGGTATCGTGCGGAGTGTTCATAGTAGTAAGCCCGCGTTTCTTGAGGGTTATAGCGTAGTTCTTTGTGATGCTGGCACGTCTGTTCGCAGGGTTTCTTCAAACTGCATGCCAGATAGTGTATTGTCTGCTGGTGCTGGTGCGGACGCTGCTGGCGAAGAAATGCTGGCGGACGTTGCCGGCTGTGCGGACGGAACTGCTGGCTGCTGCGATAGCGTGGACGGTGATGAGGCGGCTGGGGTTGGCGGCGTTCCGGTTGGCGGGATTGGCTGAACTGGAATGCTCAGCGCTTGAGCTGTGGCTGCTGCGGTCGTTTGTGCTGCTGGTACCGGCTGTGCGGGTGCGACTGGGCGGACGCTAGGCGCTGGCTGCGGCGCCTGAGGTATTTGAGGCGCTGACGGCGGCTGTTCTTGCGCTAACGGATGCGGAGGCTGTACTGGCGCTGAAACAACAGTTGGCTGCATTGGTGCCACTGAAGGGCTGGACGATATGGCTGGCGGCGTTGGCGGAAGCTTTGGCTCTGAGTTGGGGGCGCTCGCCGGCGCTGCAGTTGGTGCTGGCGCTGGCTGCGGCGGCTCAGGAGCAGCTGTGGCTACCGGTTGTGCGGCGGCGTGTGGTTGAGGCGCCGGAATGTTGCTGATCGCTTGCACGCCTGCGAGTTCCTGGCTCATGCGTGCGGTAATATCGGCGATAGCTTGTGAATCGTCGTGTTCAATTGGCTGGATGATGCGACCAGATGAACCTGGACGCGGCGTTGAAAACGGTGCGATAGGCTGTGGCAGCGCTGATGGCTGCAATGACGGTGCAGTTGGCGCGGGCGCAGGCGCGGTTGCGAGCATTGGGTTTGCAGGGGCGCTCGCCGGCGCTGCAGTTGGTGCTGGCGCTGGCTGCGGCGGCTCAGGAGCAGCTGTGGCTACCGGTTGTGCGGCGGCGTGTGGTTGAGGCACTTGGAGCGTGGCCGAGCGTGGTGGCGGTAATGGTATTGATGATGCCGGATTTGGGCGGGGTGCAACCGTGGGTGCGGCAACGGGGCTAGATTCGGGCGATACGGGTGCTGCAGGAGCAGTATCTATTTCCTGGCCGCTCGTGTCGGTAGGTGTCTCGCTTAAAGAATCTGATGATACAAGTGGCGCTGGTCCGGTCGCAACCGATGAATCGTCCTCAAGTACTTCGTGCACGGTACGGACGACGTCTTCAATGCCAACCTGCGATTTGACGAGGTAGCGGTCGGCACCAAGTGCTAGTCCGCGCTGGCGTTGTTCTTCGTTTGACAGGGCGGTCATCATAATCACTTTGACATTTTTGGTTTCGGTGGTGCTGCGTAGAATGTCAAGCATATCAAAACCGCTGATTTTTGGCATCATCACATCGCTAACGATGAGATCGGGGCGTTCTTTGATTGCTAATGCAAGCGCCTCTTCACCGTCGCCGGCAGACACAATGTCATATCCTTCGGCGCCGAGCCGAACGTTATAGATTTCGCGCAGGCTCTTGTCGTCTTCTACTAATAATATTTTTGTCATCTTACCCCCTATTGTACCGATATTGTTGTGAAAAAGCCATAGCCCTTACGGTTATTTTGGCGGATCGCGCGGCGGAACTGATAGCGAAACCTGTTGGCGCAATTGTTTGATGTACTGTTCGGGATTAGCTTCAATTGACGATAACGGTGTGTTGGCGTAGGGGGTTTGTGCGTCTGGCGTGGCGGGCGGTGTGTCGATTGGCTGTGGTTCTGGATTGGGCGAGGACTGTACTGCCGGTGCTGCTTGCGCTGTGTTTTGGGCTAGCGGCTGGTTTTGTTGCTGTGCTTTTGTAGCAGCAATTGATGCTTTAAAGGCGGATTCTTTAATTAAGCGCTGCGCGGTTACATTATCGGCGCGCGGAATTGATACGAAAAATGTACTTCCCTTTTTATATTCGCTTTCAACCCACAAGCGCCCGCCGATCGTTTCGGTGAGGCGGCGGCACAGGTATAGTCCAAGACCGGTGCCGTTGATTTCGCGCGTGTCGCTGTTGTCGACGCGGTAGAACTTTTGGAATAGGTGCGCTTGGTCTTCGCGCGGAATACCGATACCGGTGTCGGATACACTGATAGTGATACGCTTCTCGTCGCCAGTGACGTCGACGGCGACCGATCCGGCAGGCGTATACTTGATAGCGTTTTCGATCAGATTTTGGACGATTTCGCGCAAATGATCGTTATCGACATTAGCATAAAAAATTGGACTGACTTGTTTAGCGCCGTCTTCGTTCTCTTCATTGTGCGTTGGGCGATATATGAAAGTTAACCCTTTTTCGTCAGCGCGCGGCTTAAGTCCTTCAACGATGTCGCCGACGAACGATATAACGTCAACAATGTGCGGGTCGTTCTTTAGGCGGTGGTCGTCGGCCTTACTGATGTCAAGTAGATCGGAGAATAGCCGCCCCAAGTGCTGTGCTGACTCATGCGCCTTAGCGATATAGTTGCGTGCGCGATCATCAACCGAGGCTGTTTGCGGGTTAAGCGCTAATCCTAAATAGCCCTCAATGCTTGCGACAGGTGTGCGCATTTCATGGCTGGCGGTGCTAATAAACTCGGCGCGTTGGCGTTCGTCGTGGCGCTCAGCAGTGATATCGCGAAATACGACAATGACGCCGTCGTGCGTGTCATCTGTACTGATCGGACTGACAGAAATGTATGCCAAGAACGATTTGTCAGATTGCGTCTGTATGCTCAGTGTATCGTCTTTTACCGGCTTATTGCTGCTGAGCGCAATCATGACCGGATCGGTGCTGTCTGAAATATCCGTGCCGGTTGATGTTTGCAGCTTGAGCACAGTCTTGTAATTAAGTCCGGCGGCGTCTTGCTCGCCCCAGCCAATCATTTGTTGTGCGGCAGGATTGATGAGCCTTACTGCACCATTGTTGTCGAGTGCAAGCACGCCGTCGCCGATTGCGTTGATAACAACCTCTGACGTGCTTGCTGCTTTGTCAAGCTTAGTAGCGAGCTCTTGGTATGAGCGGTCTTTTGCGGTGTCGTGTGCCGCAGCGGACTGGCGCAGCCAAAATGGTAAGCCGGCGCAGAAGCCAATAGTAAGTATAGCGATGATTGGCAGCGATTGCGCGACAGGCGTGCTTTCCATAATAATTTGCTGTGCGGCAAATGCAACGGCGAGCACGCCGAAGAGCGCGACCATTTGCCTGCCAAGCACGCCGGCAATCGGCGCAAGCATGACGAGCAAACTCATAAACGGCGAATGAACGCCGCCTGTTGCGACGACGAGCACAGCTGTCGTTACGCAGCAGAGCGCGTAATTTAGCCAGCACGACATAGCGAGCTTATGGTATGGCGCTATGGCGTAGGATACTGCAGCAGCAATAAATGTTGCTGCTGCGAAAATACCTGGTATTATTGGTACAAATAACCGCTCGTTTGTAGCGTCTGCCCCGGTAATATAAGACCACGCGCATAGCCCGGCGATAGCGGCACTTACAATCATAATCGCTTCGCTCAGCCGACGATGCCAGAACCGGTTAATGGATTGAGTCGTAGCGCCCCCTCGTTTTGTTAGTGCTTATGTCTTTATTAGCAGTATATCGGGTTGCTGTAGAGGATTCAAGGTTGGGCAGTTGTTGTGCTGGCATTGGCTGGTCGCTGGGAGTGCCTAGTCTATAGGTTTATATAGATGAATAAATAGGTTCAATCAACAAACACAAACAACCCTACTCATAATCGCCATAACCATCATCGCCATCGTACCCATCATCGCCACAGCCATCATCATCGTCATCACCATAGCCACTATAGTTATTGCAGCCACTATTATCGCTATCACTACTACTACCCTCCCCGCCAAGGAATGATGAATCAACCACTGAAACTGCCGTATTGCCTTTATCCTCAAATACTGCAATAACAACATCGCCATTTCTACTAACGCCAACTGCTTCGCTGCCTGTATCATCAGGGAGCCTACGGTACTCTGTCCATGATACTGCGAGGCTCCCTAAGGCACCTGCAATCTTTGATAGCATAGCTTCTTTATCCAATAGTTCTATAGGCTCTATAAGATCTGACGGTGTATCTTCTTTAGCTACTAGCTCTATAGACTCTATAGAGCCTATAGAATCAATAGAATCTGATAGTATAGCCTTTCTACCTGATAACTCTATAGAATCGAATACCTTTGTATACTTTCCCGTACCAATACTATCAACAACCCCCATGAGGATACTAAAGCTTTCAGAGTTGGGTATTGATATGGTACTAGGGTTAAGGTATTTCTCGTTTGGCATAATCCAGCTATCCTACCACACCAAGGATTAGCTCGTCTAGATTACGCCGCTATTTCTTAGAGATTGTTCAACCCGAAGCGCAACTGCTTCTGGATCCTGCAGTATGAGCATTGTCTTACCTGTTTTTGGATCAACGAAGTCCTCTGGCCTAATGTCTGGACAGACGGCTACTTTGCTGCGACCATAGAGATTATTATAGTACTGGGCTTCTTGGGCGCTGGAGTAGGATCGCTTCAGATCTATCGGCACCCCATTAACAATGTAATCAACACCTTTGGCATCCTGTATAGGTGTCGCGGAGTACCAACTTATGTCAGTCCTGTCGATGGCAAGCTCAAAACCCATCTCAATTTTTACGCCTTCAATATCCGCCTTCGTAGTTTCTAGCCATTCACGTCTTGCAGTTGGATTTTTCTGCAGCAAGGCGCGCCGAGGATGGTAACTGAACATGTACTGTATTAGTTCATCTTGAGTAAGCTTGCTTCCCCAGTCGTTAATGAACTCTCGAAGTGCATGGTTGTACCTGGCATACCTCTCACGTGTCGCGAGAGACTTTCTGCCTTTTACTCCCCTCTTTTTACGATCTCTTTCTTTAATATCCTCTACCATCTTATACTCATAGGTACTGATGAATTCCGCAATGCGAGCGCGCCTATCGTCCAAGCTGGATCCACTGGTTTCAGCACGCTGTTCATAGATCTGGGCAATTTCAAGCGCGGCTTTTCCTAATATGCACATAGAATCTTTTGTAATGGTTTCCTGCGTTTTCTGCGGTGCACGCGCTCTAAGATCATTAACGTCTTTGATATAGCCTTTTGAGTTTCCGATATCATGCCCGACTTGAGCTGCTACGGTACTAAAACTAAATCTACCCAATTTTTGTCTCGTCGCAGATGAGGGTTTCGAGGGTTGATCTGTTTTTTTCAGGGTTCCTTACAAGCGTCTGTGTCATGAGTAATAATAGTAGCATATTATGTTGGTAATGTCAATACTTTGTACGCGTCAGTACAGTCAACTAACCTGGAGCAAGACCACATAGATCCCCAGATTCAACCAACCGCCATAAACTGAGAAGATTAAGATTAAGGCTAAAGATAAAGATAAAGATAAAAAAGTTAAGGCTAAGATTAAAGCTTAGCCAACCCTAACTCCAGTAATCATGTTTAGTCTTAGTCTTACGCCGCCACCTCTCGCAAGTCCACGCCTGTCTGTTTGGCAATGTACTCAATTTGGCGTGTTTGGCGGTTGTCGGAAGATGTAAGGGCAGCGTTTTCAGCTGTCAAATCCTCAAGCATAGCAGTGTGCTGGTCAAGGATATCATATACTTTTGATATATCGTCTTTTGTTGCCATGGTGTCAAACTTTTCATTCATTTCAGCACGCATCTCCTGAACGTACTTAAACAATTTTGTAAATTGATCATCCTTCATGCTTTTTAGTATACTAAACAATGGTTTAGCGACCTAAAATAAAACAACCCTAAGTAGATATGTTAACGTATCTTTAAACAGCTCTGAATGGTTGGCTCTAGCCATCCATTCTTTGCATATATCCTGTAATTAATGTGTTAGTATACGTTGTCCATAGAGCTTTCTCATGGTGTCGTTTTAGGTTGCTGAGCCCAAAGACCAATTAATGTGGTTGTGTTTTGGCTGAGGAGCTGAACCGACAGTGCGCATTTTTAGTTATTTTTAAGGTTGTCGGATATAATAAGAGATATGCGACAGATTTTCAAAACAACTCTTTTGATGACAGTGCTGACGGTCTTATTTATGGCGGTCGGCTATATGATCGGCGGGCGATCCGGTATGCTGCTGGCGCTTGGGTTCGCAGCGGTTTCTAACGTTGTGACGTATTTCTTCAGCGACTCAATTGTACTGAAGATGCAAGGCGCCCAGCCGCTTGGCGATCGGTATCCGCAGGTTGAGCGGATTGTGCAGCGCCTCACTGCTCTTGATAACCTGCCAATGCCGAAACTATATTATGTCGACACACCGATTCCAAATGCCTTCGCAACAGGACGCTCGCCGAAGCATGCGGCAGTGGCGGTAACGTCGGGTATTATGGAGATTCTAGAAGACGACGAGCTTGAGGCGGTGTTAGCGCATGAACTGGGACATGTAAAGAACCGCGATATGCTCGTGTCGACAGTTGTCGCAACAGTAGCGGGTGCAATTAGTTACTTGGCGCAATTTGCATTTTTCTTTGGCGGCTCGGACGATGAGGACGCAAACCCGCTTGCGATGATTTTAATGGCGATACTGGCGCCGATTGCCGCGATGATGATTCAGATGGCGGTATCGCGCAGCCGCGAGTATCTGGCGGATGAGCATAGCCACGACGTACTTGGCACGGGCGAGCCGCTTGCACGAGCGCTCCGCAAGCTTGAAGATTGGAAATATTCGCAGCCGCCTATTGGTGCGTCGCCTGCGCAGGAAACATCGGCACACCTCATGTTTGCGAATATATTCTCAATGCAAGGACTGGCGGCACTCTTTTCGACGCATCCGTCGACTGAAGATCGCGTTGAACGGCTGAAAGAACTTGACGAAGGTAACTAGTGGCGTGTAACGGCTGGCGGGATAGGATTGTTCACCGGTGGCTGCGTATTCCCTATCGCCTATCGGTGCGATACAAGCGATTGCGGCGTCCGTTTACGACAACGTACGTATTGATCCACGGGCTAGCGGATACGGGCGCGCTGTGGCAGCCGTTACTTGCGCAATTGCCGAAACAGAGTAACTATATTGTGGTAGATCTGCTCGGGCATGGTGAATCACCGCAGCCGCATGACGAATCAATTTATCGCGCATCGGAACAGGCGCGGCATGTGCTTGCAACTTGTGTAGCAACGGGATTGTCTGGCCCGGTCGTACTGATTGGGCATTCGTTTGGCGCATTGGTAGCAACAGAGTTTTCGCATATGTACCGCGGGATTGTGCGCCGAGCAGTGCTTGTGTCGCCGCCGATTTACCGTGATGAAACGGGTAATCGGCGCGATTGGCTGCGTCAAGATAAATTATTGCGTAGCGTTTACCGCCAAGTATTGAAAACGCCCGACTTGGTAGTAGCAGGCTATGAGCTGGGCGACAGATTAGGCGCACTCGGTTTTTCGCGCACGCAGTTATCGAAGAGTACGTTTACAGGATTTGAGAATACGCTGCGTGCAGGTATTATTAGCCAACGGACGGGACAACTGTTGCGGCGCACAACGATTCCGACAACAATCATCTACGGACGACTTGACCCGCTATTAGTGGCGCGCAATTTTACTGCTCTTGCGCGGGTGAACTCGTGTATTAACGTGTGTCCGCTCTCAACTGGACACGCGATCCGCGGGCGCACGCTGCGCGAGATTATGACGGTAATACAATCTTGCTAGCATATGTATGCTTAGAAGCAGTTCTTTTAACTGCTGCGGTGTTTGTATTTGGCTGTTACGCTCTGTTGCAGGTAAGGGCTGTTAACTTTAATACCGCGGTGGCAGTTCAACTGTGTAATCTGTTGTGATGTTACCCGTCGTGTTGGAGATATAGTTTGCCGCCCATAAGTATGCGTCGGCGCGCATATTGATAATTTCAGCAGGGTCATTGAAACCGTCAATGTCACCTGCGCCGCGCCTGTCGCTACCGAACGTCCGACGCAATTGAAGCTCGCGCGCAAGGACGGAGCCGTTAATGCGCAGCTGCCGATTACATGTGTTGGCATTGAGCCCGTTTGCGTAATTAACGCCGCGTGCGCGAATTGCCGTGAGGTTTGGTGTTTCGTCGATTTCGCATGTCGAGACAATGCCGTCTTGCGTGTTGTCTTTGTTTGGCGTCGCCGCGAGCCACGCATCTACCTGGGTAACGTTATCTCGTATGATAATATTGCTTGCAACGATGACGAGCTGCGTGATGTCGCTTGACGTATGGTAGCGCGACGGCGCGTAGGTGATGTTGCCGTCAATAATAACGGTTCCTGCACTTTTAATGATAATTGATTTGCCTGCACCAACTTCGCCGCTGATTTTTACAACGTGTGCTGTTGCGTTATAAACGCCGGGCGCCATGCTGCTAAGCGATACATTACCGGCGTGATTGCGCACGTTTGACGTAAACTGCCCGCCAATGTTTGGTTGTGCTGAGATTGTTCCCCATTTTCCGTAACCGCCGCCTGGTATATTGGCGTTTGCAAATGATAAATTGTTGCGGGTTGCTTCAGCTGACGTACTCGCGTTTGCTGCGCCCACGCCAACGCCCGATAGTCCACCGGCTGACGCCGATCGGATGACGCCATTCTGTGGCGTCGTCATGCCGTATTCGCCCCAGCTGCCGAAGAGTTGTCCGCTATCGGCGAGAGAACTCATTGCAGTAATAATGGACGACCGTGTGTACTGCGTGGCGGGTAGTCCGGCGACAACACCGGAGTTTGATCCGACGCGAACACCATTACCCCAGACGTGTACGGATGGTTTTTTCGCAATACGGTAACACTTTGGATATGCAACTCGGCGGTGCGTATCGCCGCCTGCACGCGTGTCCCAGTTGTAGTGGCGGATAGTCATGGTGCGGCATACGAGATCGCCGACTTGCGCGCCCGCTGTTTTTAGCTTTTCATTGTTTACTTGGTTGCTGCCGCTGTTTAGGGCAGAGATGACGGCGCTTGCGAGAGTGTTGCAATCTGATGCATAATTATGCAAGCTTGGATTATCTTTCATCCACTCGCAGGCGTGAGCGGTTGAGCTAAAGTCAGCTTCAGCATAGCGCAATGATCCGGAACTTGTTTTATTAAATATTTGATTAAAGACAGTTGTTACAGCGCTCTCTCCGCCGGCTGATTGGATAACCGAGTTCGGTATTCTAAAGTCATATGTCCCCCAATCTACGCCGATATTGCGCAAGATGCCTCCTTCGTTTTGGATGATACTCGGCAGATCAACCTGTGTGTCTTGATTAGTAGCGCCAATTGATGTGCTGCCGTCGCCGATTTTTGGAATGAGGTTAAAAGTTGATTTGACGACGAAGCAAGCCGGTGTTGTGTTTGTCCATGCAATATTGATTGAATTAGCGTAGTACCACCAAGTCTTTTGGCAGACGTACCAGCCAATTTTACTGCCGTCGCTTGGTACGCGCGCTGCGGTGCAATCATCGGTGTGGCTGAACTGATGAGTACTGTCCGGGGCTAGGATGATGCCTCGGGCTTCCCGATGTCCGGAATCCATACACTGCGTGTTCGCAAGCGGTCGATTTCGTGAGATGACGGTTGTTGTGTCATGTCCAAAACTATTCCAGCTTGCTGCTGCGTAGTGCGCGACGTCTTGATATGTTGGAAAATATGAATTCTGAACTTCAACCCACATGTCTGCATTTTCTCGGCCATAGCCGGCGAGCGGAACGTTCTTGAGCGTGCTTGAAAAACGCGCAAGTTCGCCAGGCTTGACGGTTGGGCTTTCTGAGTCGTGGTTAATTGCGCCATTGAGACCGTTTGGCTGAGAGTTATTGTAGTTTTTGTATGTTGTATAGCCGCTTCCTGCCGATCCGGCAACGGCGTACGACTGACCGTCTATATCGTGGCCTTTTGGTACAGACAAATCTAACACCAAATCTTCGGAGAACGTGTCGCATATGCTAAAGTTATCGAAACCGTGAGGATCGATAGCTCGGTCGTCCATCGTAAAGCAGCGGTTGGTATTATGCCTGTATTGATTGATCGCCTTATAATACAGCCTCACGGTAAGTCGCGTTGATTCCGTGATAGGATTTGTTGCAGTGTAGGTGATCCTTAGATTATTCGCAAACCAGTAGCGTGAATAATCATCCCTCACCTTTTTTAGCGGTACGCCGTACTGTCCTGCATCTACTGTGACGCTCCCGGCCGGGCCGTTTACTATCGACATACCAACGATTTGCGTGTTGATCCCGGTTAACGCTGGACTCATGTCGTGCCCTGTTGTCGGGTTTGGGTAACGATCTCTAGCGTCGGTTGGCGTTACCCATCGGCTAGAGTCGTTGAGGATCTGAGAGTATAGACTGTCCTTGCCGCCGTAAAATTTAGGAGATACTAATGGCGCACAAACGAATGTTACTGAGTTAAGCTGCAGGGGTATAGATGTAGTGGCTGATGCGATTGTGATTGGATTAGATATATTCGGACGTCCGCGTGGCGAGATCCAGGTAGTATGCGCATAGGATGCTCTCTTGTTGATTCCAGGACGGATGCCAAGCCCTGCGTTCCAGTTTTCTCGCAGGCTTTCTTTACAAAAATTATCCCACTGAGCTGCACCGGCGACGCCGTTTGGTGTAAGCCAATTTATTTGATCTGTTGAATATGCATTTGCCGGTTGTGCAATGATTATGAAAGCAGTTTGTACCGTAAGCACTCCCAGTAATATCGCCCCAATGATATGTTTTTTCATCATTTGGGCTCCGCTGGAATGTCATATTTTGTGACGCTATTTTTCTGTAAGGAGTCAACCCATGCGGACAGCTCTTTTATGGTTACCGGGGAAGGTGAGAATGACTTATCATACGTTGCCCCGGCTTCAGATAACTTCTTCATGGTAGCTAACGTTGCCTCTGCTTTGTTTTTATCTCCGGTAGCTAGGTAATACCGAATTAACATATAGCTGCAGCTTAAATCGTCATTGTAACCATTACGGCTTGTAATCTTAGACGCGATGACCGGATATTTATTTAGGTCGTTGCTTGATATTGTTGCGGAAGCTTCTTGTATGAGGTTTTTGCATACTTCTGTCTTTACTGCTACAGGAGCCTTTTGCTGTTTGACGGTATTCTTTTGCAGCGAAAAAATAACGATCGTTACTATACAAATTACGGCAGCGATAGCAATGCTTGATAGTATGCATAGATTCTTTTTACTCATTGTCACTCTTCATAGTATACATGAGCAAATAACCGTAAGCAACTATTTGTTTCGTAGGAGTTCTAACCCTTAAAATACAAACGCCTTCTTAGCGACGTGAAAGCTTATAGCAATCATAAATAACTTGCATAAGAAAGCTATTGATTTGACTGAATTCTACCCAACCCCCCCACCCCATTGACAATTAACGTAATGCGTTATAGTATAATAGTATATCCATCCACCATACAGGCATCATAGCCTTTCGGATCGATATGCAAGTTAACAACTTTTGTAGTAGTGAATTAATTAGAGAAACCTTGTAACAAACATACATGTCAATGTATGTTTGTTCTTCTTTTTGCCATGAGCAATAACCATAACCTCTTATACTCAAGCTCTCTCAAAGCTGCGTTAAATAAAATAGTAAGACTCTGGCTATAACCCTATAGCTCCTAATCTTTAGGAAACAGCCTATCTTCAATTCTTTAACGCATCATGAGAGAGCTTGATAAAGGATATCAAGCTCCACTACCGTGGCGCACTGCCACAGAGAGGAGCCTATCATGGCTCAGAAGATTATTATCAATAGGCTCGCCGACGACATCCGCGCCGGCGTCCCTCTCGCTTGCCTTATGGGTAAGGAGGTTGCCAAAATTGTCAAGGTTAGGGAGGCCAATAAGACCTTCCTGATTATGCTTGACCCCAGTATCTATCTCTGGCTCTCGGGGGTAAATTACTATAACCACTCGGCCTATTGTCCTCTCAAGGGAGTAAAGGGTGGGCTCCTTAGGGAGTCTCCTGAGTCTCTTGAGAGAGCGAGTATCAGGTCTCTCATCCTCACTATTGAGTGGTTTAGACGATGTGATATGCGAGAAAAGATTATTGCAACTACCCCAGACGGTAACGCTGTCCTCTTAGAGCGTTACCTCTATGAATACAGGCACGGAGAAAACGAACTCCAGCTCGCCTCCTTCGTACCGGCTCCCGATACTACCGAAGATGACATCCTCTCCGCTCTCCAGGAGATCCTGGATAGCGGCGATAGCAGGTCTTCCCTCTTTGTTGAGAGCGACGCCTAGTCGCTCTCAACATCACCCCATGCACTCGGGTCTTCACTATTACAATCCTGATTGCAAGGCCAGTGCAGCCTTGCAATCACCCGGCAAATCTTGTGCGCCGGGTTACAATCAAGAACTCAAGACCGGGCAATGAGATGATTGCCCGAGTAAGCGGCAATGATGCCGTAAGAACATCTCGCTACCCCGCACCCCAGAGCGGAGCGCTTCGTCCAACGATGGACTCTTCTAGCGCTTCGCTCTGGGGTCGGGAACACTCACTATAGTTATGATCTATGTATTAATCTAATCTATTCGTTCCGCTTTTTCTTAGAGCGGATATTTTTGTTTTGCGCTACCGTATCACCGCAGCAACTGCCGGTACCACGCGTTCATCGAATGGCGATGGAATAACTTCATCGGCAGTTGGGCTGCCGACAAGCGCTGCAAGCGCTTCGGCGGCAGCAACCTTGTGCTGGTCGGTAATCTGTGCAACCTTGCGGTCAAGGGCGCCGCGGAAGATGCCGGGGAATGCCAGGGCATTGTTGATTTGGTTTGGGAAGTCGCTGCGCCCCGTTGCGATGACGGCTACGCCGGCACGCTTTGCCTGATCTGGCATAATCTCAGGAATTGGATTTGCAAGAGCAAAGACAATAGGGCTAGCTGCCATGCTCTGTATGTGCTCCCGTGTGAGCAGTCCGCCTTTTGATACGCCGATAAAGATATCGGCACCGGCGATTGCATCTTCCATTGTTCCAGCTTTGCTCCGGTCTACGAACTCAAGGAGAGCTTTCTTCTCATCGTTGAGGTCGGTACGGCTATCGCCGATAATGCCGCGGCTATCGACAGCGATAATCTCACGAACGCCGTATAAGCGCAATAGCTTTATGATAGCCGTACCGGCTGCTCCTGCTCCAACAGTGACTATCCTGCAGCCTGCTAGCGCCTTATGAACAACCTTCATCGCATTGATAAGCCCTGCTAATACAACAATAGCCGTACCATGCTGATCATCGTGAAAGACGGGAATAGATAACTCGGCCTTTAAGCGCTCTTCAATCTCAAAGCACTTTGGTGCCGCGATGTCTTCAAGGTTAATGGCGCCAAAGCTTGGCGCAATCGCCTTTACTGCTGCTACGATCTCATCTGGCGTATGGACGTCAAGGACGATCGGTACGCTATCGACACCGGCAAAGTGCTTGAACAATAATGCCTTGCCTTCCATTACCGGCATAGCAGCCTTTGAACCAAGATCGCCGAGTCCAAGGATTGCTGAACCATCGGAGACAACAGCTACAAGATTATTCGTCCACGTATACCGTGATAGGTTTGCTGGGTTATCGGCAATAGCCCGGCTAACTGCTGCAACGCCTGGGCTGTAGTAGGCGCTGAGTTCATCGCGTCCGAGCTCCCTTTTGTCTCTTAGCGCTATTGTTATCTTGCCGTTATACTTTTCGTGTAGAGTGAGTGCTAATTTATCGTAGTCCATATACTGATCTATTATACGCTTGTTTAGTATACTAAAAAGCATGAAGGATGATCAATTTACAAAATTGTTTAAGTACGTTCAGGAGATGCGTGCTGAAATGAATGAAAAGTTTGACACCATGGCAACAAAAGACGATATATCAAAAGTATATGATATCCTTGACCAGCACACTGCTATGCTTGAGGATTTGACAGCTGAAAACGCTGCCCTTACATCTTCCGACAACCGCCAAACACGCCAAATTGAGTACATTGCCAAACAGACAGGCGTGGACTTGCGAGAGGTGGCGGCGTAAGACTAAGACTAAACATGATTACTGGAGTTAGGGTTGGCTAAGCTTTAATCTTAGCCTTAACTTTTTTATCTTTATCTTTATCTTTAGCCTTAATCTTAATCTTCTCAGTTTATGGCGGTTGGTTGAATCTGGGGATCTATGTGGTCTTGCTCCAGGTTAAGCTCAATAGTACGGACTTTATACTTGCTAGTGTCAATGACATGGACATTGCTGCGGTACTCGAGGTGTTATTGCTGTCTGCTTTGTCGTTTCTTACCTTCTCTCTCATGTTCTTGATGACCTCGTTAATTAGGTTTCGGCTATAGAGTTTTGTAATACTTAGGTATAATGCCGTGGCAGTACGCTACTAGATGTCTAACCGATGTTCTTAGGGGGGGAGAAATTAGGATATCTGTCTTAGTTAAGTTTGATGTTATCTGCTTGGTTGGGGTTAGGCTATCTATCATAGAATAGCTCCTAATACATTTCCAGAGCGTAGCCCCAACCAGCTAAGGTATGGTTTTTGTGCTATATAACTATGAGTAAAACAATACCATCAGTGATAGAGTATGAAAATACTCTAGATTATGTCGCACACGGAACGGGTGCTCTAGTTAGTCTATGTAGCTTGTCCTCGCTATCAGAGAAAAGAGAGGAATAGGCTCTTCAAAAAGAAGGTACCTCAACAAATTCCTCGTCCTGATAGTTGCGTCTACATTGATGATAGATTTATGACTGATGAGGAAGCTCGTAGAGAAAGGCTCGTTAGCTCTTGCTATGCTGCGTCTATGATTTAGAAGCGCGACGATAAGGTTTATGATACGCAAATATACCTGTTTGTTGATGTTTAATAAAAGACTTGCTCGGTTCCTAGCTGGAAAAATTGCAGGTGCTGTAATTTTAATACAGTAGTATGAGTGCTTTCATAACGGTTCATTCTTGAGCTAGTTTTCTGCTCCTGCGATGCGTTGCTAGAGCTGTTTTCGTACCAGAGTGTCGTTTCACACGCAGGCTATAAGATGGGCATAGACTATAACGATAACTTCTCTCTTACGCCATGGCCTATCTTAAACGAGGAGACACTATGGCTTGTGGTTGTGCGAGAGATTTTTGCGGAGTGTCCTAACTCACCACATCGCGTACAAAGTAGTCTCTTTGTAAAACAGTTATGCCAATTGTATCACAGTATTCAGCTGGGGTTAGGCAGTTAAGTGCCTGGTGAGGTCTGTAGAAATGCCAGTCGCTTAGCCATTTGTCGGCTTCTAGCTGGCGTTCTTTGACGCTGTATTGCCTATTGTCGGATTCATTAAGGCATTCTTTCTGGTATTTGCCAATGAAGTTTTCAATGTGAGGCTTATCCTTTGGCGTATTAGGCCTAGCGAATAGTTGGCGGACATTGCTGCGAGCCAGCAAATCAAAGGTTGCGCCAAAGTTTTCGCTGCCGTTATCGCAGACTATGGTGATGTTGGCGCCGAAGCGATCAAGTACTTTCTGCATGGCAATGCTGGCTTGCCGCGCCGTGCAAGAGGAGCTGATGTGAATAAGCGCTTCTTTGGTGTAAGTATCTATAGCGCAAAGAGCATACTGGTTAACGCCGCCGTTCTTGATGTGTTTCATATCGAATTCAATGATGTGCCGGGGACGATCCGGTTTGAGATAATGCCGCAAGCGCTCTTTCGCTTTACGCGTCTGCCAGCCTTTGGCGGCGGCTTTAGATAAGTTTCTATGCAGCGCCATAGTTTTAGAGAAGAACAGGTTAAACCTCCGAATAATTCTGCCCACCGTAGCCGAGGAAAGCTTTATGGCATAGTCTCTCAGCAAAATAACAGATACTTTCACTGCAGAGAAGCTGGGATATTCCCGCCTAATCTTCCGGATGGTATTCACCGCATGCGTATCGTACTGAACCGTACGTACGCGTTTTGGTCTTCGGCTTCTGCTTTCTAGCGCGGCTAAATCCCATCGGTTATACCTTTTTATCCATTTATATACATACGTTCGAGACACGCCAAAATATCTAGCGGTTACGCTTACCTTTTTATGAGCTTTGTTATAGAAATAATCCAGTACCCTAAGCCTTTGCTTTGCCTCTCTCGAAAGCTTCTTAGGATAAATCCTGTATAGCTCTTTAAAGTTTGGTATGATTGAATTACAGGTCGTGAACGTGCCGATTTTACCGCGCATCATCTCTTCCTTTCTAATAGTTACGTTGGTTTATATAACTATTCTACAAAAGGCTAGAGTGTTCACGATCTGTTTGAGGGGGGACATTTCTTACGTGAATTGCTTGCAGTCTCTGATGTATCCACTCTCGGGTATAGCCTTTTTTCAAATAAGTTTCCAGGGCTCTATCAATGGTAAGCTCTGGATCAATGGTTTCGTCAATTCGTTCTTTTCCTACCTGAGCTAACCATTGTTTAAATGGTTCCGCTTTGGGGGGATGGGATGGATTGGATAATACGAAGGATATCCTTCGTATTCCCTGCTAATATTTTTCTTTTTTTACCATTTGAGGATTTCATTGCTACCTGGGGACAATTTGTCCCTATGTATAAAGCTAGTTGCTCGTCACGTTTTCTCATCTTCTTGAGATAATCCGTAGGATTTTTACTCTCTGAGAGCACACCTACTACGTCCACTACTGAAAAATACCACTCCTCTTGCTCTTCATCCCAAATAGAACGTACTTCTTTGTTTTCGTATAATCTTATTTCATCCATTATAGCGCTCGCCCCTTACGCATCATTTTATTAAAGACCTCTTTACCTTAGTATAACCTAGATCGTTAAAAGTTAAGCTGTAAGCACAATAGGGCATTAAGATCTTTTGCAGCTGCTTATCAAAGAGCGTACTCCCTCCTCTAATACTTGCTCAACGCCGACCGTGTGCTCTATCGTATAGATTGCATAGCGTGTGTAAATATTATTACTGATTATTATGTAACGATTCGTGTATGCATGGTTGTTCACGCCGTTGTTTTTTTATATTGTTATTCATTATGTTCGGGTTGAGCGGCTTTCTCTTGTTTTGCAGCGAATGCCGCTCGGGAGTTGTTAATAACCGCTTTTGCTACCGCGTCGCTTCCTTCATCTTCCAGCAGTATTGTTTGCCCGGACAGCGGTTCTTGTGCATGAACAGCTGATAATTTAGCGTAAAAATTAAAGGCTGGTAAGTTACTTATTTCGCCTTGCTCTATGAATGGACTAAATAGCGGCAGTAATATACGTTCATCTTGCGGACTGCCTGTTCTGAAGCAGATAACTGTACCGACGTTCGCCATGATAATATTAATCATCTGCTGACTATCTTGCTGGCTGGTGGATTGTTCGGCGATCGTAAGGAATAAGCGATATTTACGCGCTTCGCTTAGGAGCTGTACGAACGATGGCGTTGCGAAGTTCTGAAACTCATCAACATAGAGGTAGAACGGCCGGCGCTCTAACTGATTCAGCCGGGCGCGCCGCAGGCTTGCAAGCTGAAGCTTCGCGAGAATGGCGATACCGAACAGCTCAGATACGTCTTCGCCAAGTAGACCTTTCGAGAAGTTGCAGATTAATATTTTGCTATTATTCATGATGGCTTCGAAATCTATCGTAGACGTTATTTGACCCAAAACGAGTCGCGCTGAAGCGTTAGCTCTGAAGCGCCCAATCTTTGCCGTGATACCGGCTGCCATTTTAACTCGCTGCATATCGCCTGCCTTACCAAGCTCATTTTTCCAGAAGTCTATTAAGTCTTCATCGTCGAGTTTCTTGATAACTTCCTTGCAGAATTTATTATTTTGTAAAAGTTTAAGAATAGTAAATAACGTTGCACCTTCAACGGTTAACGCAGTGTGAACGGCATTTCTTAGCACATACTCAACACGATGTCCGCCCGAATTGTCCTCTGAGAATATCTTACGGAATATTGACACGATGCTCTCAGTGATGATATCTTTTTCGCGCAGCAGTTCATTTCCTTCAAGACCGGGCGTAAGCTCAAGGAGGTTTAGTCCGATTGGATATTCGAGGTCATCGGGGTTGAAGTAGATAACATCTTTAATACGTTCTGGCGGTACGTAACGCAATAACGTTTCCGCCATATCGCCATGAGGATCAATAACCGCGACACCCTTGTCATTCTTCATGTCTTGCACGATTTGATATTGCAGCATGGTTGTTTTACCGTTGCCTGTGCCGCCAATAATATACTGATGCCGCTCCCGCTCTAATGCAGTTAAGCCTATAGGAATTTTGGTATTGTGATGCACGTTCATACCGATGGTAACGTCAAATGTATCAGTTTGCTTGAGCGATACCGGCGCCGGCAGCGTGCGGCTCAGCGAAGTTATTAGATTGTCGGTTCTGCTATAGTGGCTTGAGGGAACATGATAGAGGCTGGCAAGTTCCGAGGCGGCTAGAATGATTGCTGAACGTCGTAGCAGAGATGGCATACGACGAATAGCCGCCTTTTGGCGCGCGGCGCTAATGACCGGTACGGTTATTTTAGCCTTCAGCGCTTGATATGGCGGCACGCTATAGCCGTCGAGGGCTGACTTTATTGCTGTAATATGGCTGTTAGCTTGGCGGCTTTTTATTAGTATGCGTAGATTAACCTGAAAGAGCGGTTGCGTTACTTTTCGATGCATTGTTTCCATGAGCTCGCGTTCAAATGAGCTCAGTACGCGCGATGGACGATCGTGTGCTGTGCTATGTGCCTGTTGTGCAGCTCTCTCAGATGGCTCCCTGTGCCGCCGGGCGCTCATATAGACATCGCCGGCAGCATCAATGATATTTGCGGCGATTGAGTTTGTCATGCTTGTAAACATGCCAAGTAGCGAGAATCGTTTATTGCTAACCTGCTGCAAAATATTCTCATTGCTAAGAATTTTATGCGAAAGTATATGGGCTTCATGAAGTTTTATCGGCGTTACTATGAGCTGCAGAGTTAGTTCTTCGTTATCTGCTAGCTGCGTCATCGCGCCGGTTATATAGCTTAGCGGATCGTGCTGTTTGAACATTGAAGCGAGCATAAGGGGCAGTATGTAATGGTTGGTTTCCCGGAACTCTATTGCCTTGTCGATGCCCATATCCTGATGTGTAATTTTTGTGACTTTTGACTCTGGAATATACGAAGTTATAGCTTTCTGTACAGTTTTTGAGTATTTTTTCTCAACTTGAATGATATATCGAATACCATCTTTGCGGGTTGATGTAATTTCAAAACTCATTGTTGGCGAGTACCCAAGGAGTTTCTCTCTCAAACTTCGCGCCGCATGCATGCCATGAAGCACTGAGAACAACTGCTCGGTCGCCTGTGGCGTTTTGGCGACATTAGACGGCGGTGTAATTTCTAGCCATACCATATCACGGTGTAATAAATGATGGCGGTTGAATGCGAGTTTTATTATCAGTAACAGCCCTATTATACTAGCGGTAGCGATGATAAATATTACAGCCGCAGGCCAGTATTGTATGGCGGTAGCGAAGTAATTGGGTTGGGTGTCCATGGCTGTTCTCCTATTTTGTTATGGATAAACGTATACGATTTAGCCGCTGCTTTAGAAAATGTACGCTGCGATACGACATTTAGCGTCGGTGCATTCATTTCTGAAATTGTCCATTCACCGGTTAGATTATTAACAGCAATAACGTAGGCGACGTGTCCATAGTCACCGGCATCGGTTTGGTAAATAGCGCCAATGGCTGGCGTGTGGTTAACGATATAGCCTTGCCTGCGGGAGTTATCGTCCCAGGTATTAGCATTACCCCAGTTGTTTGGAATTGGGCTGCCAGCCCATTTTCGCATAGCATATGCCCACCATGTGCAATTACCCCACGCGTAGGTATTGTCGGGCATGATTGGCCCGGAATAGAATCCGTGCGTTTCGGCGGTTTTTGCATCAGGCTTTTTAGCGAGCCAATCTAACGTTGGTGTTCCGATCGATAGCATGACAGCAATAGGCATAAGTAGCAGGGCGAATAGTAGAATAGCCAATAGCGCCATTAGTTTCTTAATGCTGCACCTGGGGATACTTAGAAAGAGTATTGCCGGACTCATGGCGCGTATATCTCTGCCGGGTTTGTCGTAATAAGTGGATGCTCTTTGTCGCTTGCAACGATGCTCGCTGCTACGTGATTTTGATCGGCAATTAGCAGCGCATCACCGCGTCCACAGGTTAATAGGAAGGTGCGTTCATACTCAGACAAGCCAAACTCAGCCGCTACTTGTTTGACAGTTGTCGTATCCTGCTTGAGAAGAATGCGCAGTGCGCTTTGCGATGCGATAACACGGCCATATTCGCTTTTGAGAAAGTCATCGACATCCTGTGAAATGATTGATACGCCGAGATAGTACTTCCGTGCTCGGCGTACTAGGCTAGTGACGAAACGCGCTGATTCGTCATGTTGGAGCAGTAGCCATGCTTCGTCAATTACCAGCAGGCGTTTTTGCGGATCAACCATGACCTGATTCTTGACGAAATTAGAAATAATCATCATCATGATGGGTCGTAGAGACTTTGCCATATCTCTAATGTCAAATACAACAAGTCGGCTATCAAGTTTGATGTTTGTATATGAATTAAAGACGCCAGCCAGTGATCCGGAGATGTATTTTTCAAGTCGTTCGCAAAGCTGCAGCTGCCCAAGTTTGTGCAGCTCGGCATATAAATCTTGCAACCGCGGCTGCATGCTTTCTTTAGTTTCTTTGTATATCTGGAGAATGGCGCGGTCTACTGCTGCCTCTTCGGATTTATCAAGATCTTTTGCCATAAGCCTGATGACGTCAGTGAGGTCTTGGACGTGTTCTGATAGCGTGTCGTTGTCGTGCAAAGTTGCGGCGAGATCAAAAGGATTTATTTTATCGCGGCTATTTGTAGATAATTTAATGTACGTGCCATCAACTGACTGCGCAAGATTCTTGTACTCGCGTTCCGGGTCAATAACAATCACTTTCGTGCCCTGCATAAGCTGGCGTAGTATCTCAACCTTTGTCGTATAGCTTTTACCGGCACCTGACTGCGCAAATGTGATTGAGTTAGCATTATGCAGACTGAAGCGATCAAGAATAACGAGTGAGTTATTTGATTTATTGACGCCGTATAGAATGCCGGATTCTTGCACAAGCTCAGATGACACGAACGGAAATGTTAGCGCCGCCGAGGAGCTGTCCAGGTTGCGCATTTGTTTTAACTGGTCTTTGCCGCGAGGTAAAATAGATTGCAGTGCTTCTAGTTGTTGGTAGCGTGCGACTTTTGTGTAAAACAAACGCGCTGAAAAAGAAGCCTCCAATAACTTCGTTATTTTGTTAAGCCCCTCAAGGCTCGTGGCGCGAACGCAAACGTAAATTGAAACTTGGAACAGTTTTTCCTGACCGCGTTGGATCTTATCGCGTAGCTCAATTGCCGATTCAAGCGGGTCGGTAATCTCTGAGCTGACGATTTTACCCTCGCTGATCATCGCACGCTTAGTGCTTTCAAGTTCGGTAATCTTGCGGTTAAGTTTTGGCAGTGCCGACAGCGCGCTCATTTCATGGAGATGTATGCTAATGTCGTTATTGTAATTAAAGTTGATAAGATTATCTAGCCATCCAGAATGAGCAACGAATGGGTAACCGGATACATGAAGTGTGCGGATGTACTCACCGTCAATACAGAGGTAGTCGGCATTCTCCTCTAACCCGGCATATGACAAAGTATCGATTGCGTCTTGCTCGCCAAACAAAATCTCTAATTCGTTCGCTTGTTCAACGCGCATTTGTTGCCGTTTGCGAATCGGAGCGACTATCTTTTCGGTAAATTTATGCTTTGCGCGTATAACCTTTTGCAACTGGTTTTTCATGCTCTCTTCCTTTCTGTACGAGCGTTGTGTGAACTTTCTGCAGGACATGCTCAGTTAACGGCTGTATCTTAGCTTGCGCTGGACTGTAAAAACTATAAAATAGATCAAGTATTTTAAGGTTATCGAGCCGAAAGGCGTGCATGCCGAGTCTTGCTATGCCTTTTGAAACAATATCTACGCGTAATCTTAACTGCTCTATAATAAACTCAAAATCGCCCCGCCCCTCCCTGTCGGTTGGATGGTATGGCACAACAATATAGAAATGTCTCGTTAGGATTTTGTTATCTGTGATAAGAGAGCGGATGAACGTATCGTAATCTTTGAGCTGTTTCCGATAAGCTTCATTGTTTTCTCCTTTTGATCGTTGCTGTATATCGTTAAGGTACTTATTCATGTCAATTTCGCGTGTTCGTATTAAGATTTGCAATGGTATGCCGATTGAATTTAGGACACTCTCGTAGGTGTCGATAATTGCGTCTTGCTCTTCGTCGCTTCGCAGCTCAAAGTTGAGCGCTGTTACCTCTAAAATGGCGCGATATTCATCATGCGGCAGTATGAGGATATCGCTATGTACGCCTCTTATAGCAATTTGGTTGCGTGCGCTACTTTTATTTTTTAATTTCAATGAACCGAACACGAAAACCTCCTTTCTTTCTGGTTTCAAAACGGAATTTGGCCTCAGGGTTTTCTATTATTGCCAGAACTTTGACGGCAGCAGGAACACTTAAAGGCTGTTCGGGGATTTTTACCTCTTCTTTCTGCTCTGAATGTATCACTCTCTTGACTATGTGCGTGTTTCGTAGTGTTGTTACATTTTTGTCGTATACATAATATTTTGGTCGCAAACTATACGTCATAATGACCGCTAACCATAATCCGATAATCGTACCTTTTACTCGGATTGCCAGAATACCGCAAATTGCCCCGATAATTGCTATGATGCTGTATTTATAGAATGCGCCCTCCATTGCTGGCTCGGCAAATAAAAACACGCCGCCAGATACGAAAATGACGATAAATAAAAGGATAACTTGCGACAGAGAGAGGTTGGCAAAGATTCGGTCTTCGACGGTTGTAACTTGAGCTGGTACAATGGTTGTTCTCATCTCTTTCTGTCCTTACTTGGTGCGCGGCTTGGCGTACGAATTATTTGTATCGTTGGTTCCTTGCTCTTTGGAGCTGTCTTTCTCTTGTTGTCATAGGTGGTATTTTGTATTTTGCTAGCGCGAACGGCTTGTGTCCTCGTGTTTGTTGGCATGTGAGTTTTCTTAATAGCATCGGTTCTTGAGCGGATAGTGTTTACAGCGCTGCGTGTGTTTGCCGTAAGGTGGCTGACGCCGTTAATGAATGTGCCGCTGAGCTTCTTAATGTTGCGAGATCCAATGCTGACATAGCTAAACTGCATCATCGTGCTTTGCGCTTTGAGGATCATAACAATCGTTGCGATACCTGTTACCATCGCCATGAGTGTGTCTGGTTTATTGCCGCCGGAAACAACTGCCATGCCGGCAAATAACGATGCCGATAATTGAAGTATGACAACATGAACGAATAACACGAAAATCGTCGTTAAATAGGTTTTGAACGATGTCTCGGCAAAATCGCGAAAACCGGGCAGTAGCCATAATAATATAACGACCGGCGATAGCACTGCGCCAAGATAAAGCGTAACAAGGCGCATAACGTAATATACGAGCAATACTACCGCGAAGAAAACAAACGTGATCATAATAACAAGCGCGGCCAGTCCTAACCCGGAGGTATTCTCAACCACACCGGTTAGTGTCATCCAAACAGAATCAGTTCCGGATATTTGCCCAACAGCCTTAACGAGTACGTTAGAAAGTGCGATAATACCGTCGATTAAAAATATCGACGAGTTCATAAGGGCGAATATTAGGAGAAGGCGTGGTGATATAGTTTTAAGATTGATTTCGGCAAATCCAAGTGCTGATGCGCTCATGATATGAAAACCAATCAGTGCAAGTATGAGAATAAATAACACATCAGCGATGCCTATAATTGCTAACCAGAAATTGAAAACACTTTTGTTGTTTGCCATGGTTGGTGTCGACCTTGTAAAGAAATCAAGTGCGCCGAGAAATGGCGACGCTAAGTCATTAACGATCTTCAGCAAAAATCCCGTAACTGTCGTTATTACTATTTCGATCAAACCGTTATTCGCATTCTTTTGTTTGATAGCCTGCAATTTCGGCATTGCCGCATCGGCCGGGTTCTGTGGTGCGCTGTAGGCATTTGAAATGAGAGAAGCGAGCGTTATCGCAGAAAGTATAATTACGAGTCCAATCGCTGCCTTTTTTGCAATATTCTTAGCTAATTCAATACGTTTAGGGTTTCCAGTGCTCGTCATGTAAATATAGCCTGCGTAGGTAAGTATCAAGACAGCAGCGATAGATGCAAGGCTCGCAATACTCTGTACGGTTGGAATGACCCACTCCCGCACTGTTTTGATTGCGTCGGATATGTCTGCGAATATCATTAAATTTGCGCCTAGAGCGCCTAGTGTATCTCTCATGCTAGTGCCATTTAACTTCCGAATGATTGCTTGGAGATTGATACGATGATATTAGCGAGTGCGATTGCGCCAATGACGATCACCATACCGAATGCCGCCCATTTCATAGTGTTCTTTGCTTTGTCAAGTTTTTCGGGGCTGCCTGAAGCTGTCATATACATATAACCGCCGATGATTAAAATGATAACGCCGACTGATCCGACGAAGCTGGCGAGCGTTCCGGATACGTTTTTAAAAAAGTTTTCAACTTGCGCAATTCCGGAAGATGCTGCGAATGCTGTTTCAGGCAACAAGAAGGGCAACTCAATTGCGATAAGTCCTGTCGCAAAATAGTATATCTTTTTCATGCTATGCTATTCTCCCAGAATTATTAAAAAGTGTTATATTTGCATGTGGTGGTAGAAATGATGTACCGAGCAACATCTCCACATTCACTTACTACAAACTATTTACGATACATAAAGAAAATACAAGAACCGAAAATTGATATACTTATGACACTCTTTGTAGGTAACTATACAAAAGTACCGTGCTGTTACTAGAGGTCAGTGCTGCATGAATGCTTAGCATACGCGTATATTTTGAAACTTAAAAAATAAAAAATAAGTGCCTGAAAAGATGCCTTTGCTATCAAGCGGTATATCGCTCATTGTGATCCGTGCCGCTTCCCTGTACTATTCGCTCAACTAGTGTCGACTATTCAAGAGGTTCCATGTTTCCTATAAGCAGAACGAATGCACGTCCTGCCTATAGTCCTGGGGCGATACGCATAGTGCTAGTGCTAAGTCACTTGCGTACGGTTTTAGTGTAGTTTCCGTGATTTCGTGATAGACATTTAGCAATTTGGAATACGATATTCCAACGATATATAACTGGATGTTAAAAAAACTTTGAGGTAAGTTTTTTGAGAGGAATAGTGCCAACGAGTGCAACGGCATAGTATCATAAGGAGCGACAGGTTGTCCTTGCCTTGCTGGAGATATTCTAGAAGATTGCCGGTTATCTTATTTTGCGATTGACCTTATTGCGACGATCGTACAATCTTTGTGCGCGTTTAATTTCTTGCTTATGCGTATCTGCCCATTCTAATATAGCCGCTGATAATTCTAAAAGATCAAGTCCAAGCGGAGTCAGCTTATATTCTACTTGTGGCGGTATAACTGGGTGGACATGGCGGTAGATAAAGCCATCTCGCTCAAGCCTTCTCAATGTTAACGTCAATGCTCTTTGTGTGATGGAAGGTAATGCTTTTTCAATTGCGCTATAGCGTAGTATGTTGTTTTGAAGCGCATTCACAACCGGCAACGTCCACTTATGAGCCAAAAGGCTTACTATGTCGCTTTCCAAGCTTAGTCTTATATATTCGGGTGTGCGCATAAGGCTTTCTCTTCAGAAAGATAGCTTAGGCTATTATGCTCGTAGTGATTAATTGCCTACTATCGAAAACACTCCAAGGATTACCCTCGGAGTGTCTGTAGCTGACTCTAAACAGCTCCCTCTGGGCGGAATAATAGCATGAATTACATGGATAGTCAATGTTATGTATGTTTCCATAACATTCTGACTTATTTATCAAGACGTATCGCTCCTAGTTGTCGTGATGAAACAGCGAGATGAATACAACTATAATTGCATAAGGTAGTGCACTGCTTATCGCCGATGCGCTACCCATGTGGTATGGTATGCCGAAGGGTGCGGATAGGTATATACACGTAACGTGTTCTCCAAAGAAAGTACCCCGTACTGGTTGTGCGGGGTTGTAGGGCAAGAATATTTAATCCTTGCCAGAGGAGGCCTCCTCCCTTTCTTTCTGCCTTAGTGCCTCCATTTCCTCATGCAGGTTTGAAGCGGCTCGTAGCGTAACGATGATGTACACTACGACTACAAGAATACTGAGGATATCCAAGTCCTCCTCCTTCTTTTGAGCCTCAAGACGCCAACTCTTGACGTCTTGATCTCTCGGGAGCATCTGACACTCAACCGAAAGAAGTCTTATGCGGGTAGCTGAACTACTTCTCAGACTGTTTGTATATTACCATACCTGTCTAAAGGAGCAAATGGGATCATATTTACGGTTCAGTCACCCAACCTAAAACAGTCCTAACCCGTAGATATGTTAATAAATCTTTAAATAACTCTGAATGGATGGCTGGGAGCCAACCATTCTGAACTATTCAAAGGCCCGCTAACATACCTAAAGTTTACGCTCGTTCCATTTTAGCTGACTGTACCGAATGTCGTTTGTCATTGCGATTAAAGTCAACATATGCTAACGCTGATAGATTTAGATACTCTATGTCCTTCATCAGTCTTACCCCCCTACCTGTCTGTTAAGTCTTTATTCTTTATACACACATATATATCATCAATATTCGTCATCTTTATCTCCGTAGAGCTGCAATATCCACCCCACTTTGACCCATCCTTTCTTACTTCTGCGTAATAGATCATCATATCCCCCATCCCTCTCTCACGCGCTAACGTAACAAGATGAAAGGCTTCTTCTGCTACTGCTCTCATGTCTTTCTGTTCGCCATCGTAGGAGATGTAGATATAGTACTTTAGGTCTTGCGGGCGATTGTTGTAGAAATCAAGGTAGCTATCCGGGGTTGGCTGTGCAGTGGAATATGCTTTATCGTCGGGAGTGGCTCTGACATGTACTGCTCCAACGGAATGGTTCTGAATCATTGGCTGGATCTGCCTGGTTGCAGCTTTAGACCAGACAATAGTAATGTAGTTATCGTACGGCTTTGAGTCTTCAGAGTCACCTTTCTCTACGGTGATGACGTATTCCTTGTTTTTCGTAGGGTAAGCAGTAGCTTCCCATACGCCACGCGTATCTATGCTTGCTCCTTTTAGTTTCGGTTTCTCGACAATGAACTCTTCATGATAACGTTCCTGCAGAGACTGTACCATTTGTTCTTGTACGCCTTTTGATTGGCTTTGTTCGGTTATATTAAAGATGACGCTCAGGGTTAATGGTATTCCTACCCAGGGTATAATGATTATTAATAAGCCTATAAGGATAACTTTAACAAGAGCAGCGATGAATGGATGCTTTGTTGTTGTCTTTTTCTGCTGTGATTGCTTGGCGGGTGATTTCTTGGCGTTGCTTTGTTTTGCTCTGCTTGCAGATTGTTTAGATACCATCTGCCTATCCCCCCCGCTTATGGTTGTTAGGGTTAGTTTACTGTATTTGGCGTATGATAGCAACCCCCCAAATAATACCAGCAATTCTTAGGTGTTAGCTTAACAAACATATGAGAATGTCTCGTATAAAATGAATAGACGTAAAAATGTCCCCTGTATAGTTAAAGTTGTAAAACCAATTAACAAAAGGGGGCATTTTTTTGAGTATAACTCTAGGAAATGCGTTATCGCTTGTCGGCGGTTAGATACGCCGAGCGTTTTGGCGTGCAAAGAGCGGCAGCTAATTGCCATGTTTCTCCTTCTAGCATCTATCGTTAGCGGAAAGCATATATAGAAAGTAATGGAGATATTAGAGCTTTAGGCAGTAAAGCTAGACGTCCTAAATCCCATCCAAACTCTCATATGCAAGAAGAGATAAAGCTAATAAGAGATATGAGAAGAAGAAACCCTAATTCTAGAGTCTACAGGACCTCTGGATTAGACTCTGAGAGTCGAGGCTATACTCGTACTCAACCAACCCTCCTCAAGGTTCTAAAGGCCTTAAAGCATAAAAGATACCTACAAATCCAAGTTCAATTCAAACCCAAACCCTAAAGCTTCTCCGATGTTTGTAAGAGAAATTAAGCCGTATGAAAAAGTATGAGAGTATGGACTATCCAGGCTGAGCAGGTTCGAGATAGACGTCAAGTATGTACCAAAGGAATACTTATCTCCAGAGTCTATAGTAAAGTATCAAAGAACCGAGTTACCGAGTTGTATCAATATTACAGTTGTGTATGCAGCCATAATATATACAGCCATAGATGAATACTCACGGTACCGCATATTATGCGGTTACCGTGAGCATAATACCTATACATCAAGCTTATTCTTATGCCAGGTAGTCTCCCGGGTTTAAAGCGCTGGGAATAGAGATAAAATGCGTCCAAACCGACAACGGTACAGAATTTACTAAAGGATTTATTGCCGGCAAGAAAGATAACCACAGCATGTTCGAAATAACTGCTCGGCGCCTAAACGTAAAGCTAAAACGCATCAAGCCGCACACCCCAAAACACAACGGCAAAGCCGAAAGATCACACCGCGAAGACCAGAAACTCTTCTACTCTGAAATCATCAGACTAAACCGCCTCATAACAGATGAAGAAAGCCTCAGAAAGCGACTCAAAAGACACCAGGACAAAACCAACAACCGAGCTATGAGACCACTTAATTATCTATCTCCTAAGCAATACTTGAAGCAATATCTAAAGCAATACAGTATTAAGAATATGGTTCAAGACTACTTTAACCCCATCATCTATACTAAATAACAGATGAGGAATAGGTATCTAAAACGTTCACATATTTCAGAGGCTAAAACCAGGCAGATTGTTAGGCTATTTTGTGAAGATATCACGGCTACTCAAATAGCCTCTTTAACCGGCGTGAACCGCAATACAATCAATCGCATTCTGACGCATATTCGAACCGTTATCGCCAAGCGCTGCGAGGCCACCTCGCCACTCTCTGGCGAAGTTGAGATTGATGAAAGTTATTTTGGACCACGTAGAGTACGTAGCGCACATGATATACATAGTCTCCGTAGAGCTAGTAACAAAGACTAAGATTATTGTCTTTGGTCTATTAAAGCGTCATGGTAAGGTATATACCCAAATAGTACTTAGTACCTATACCTCATGTTAGCCTAAGAGACTCTAAAGCAGATTGTACGAATGAAAGTACAGCTAGAATAGTACTATCTACAGTGATGGTTGGCGTAGTTATGACGGGTTAGTTGACTGGGGATATAAGCGTCACTACCCGTGTAAATCATGGTAATAATGAATTCGTTAATAAAAACAATCCTAAAAGAACCATATCAATGGCATAGAGAACTTTTGGGGCTTAGCAAAGGTGCGTCTAACCAAGCTACGAGGCTTAAGAAAAGACTATTTCAACTTACATCTCAAAGAGTGTGAATTTAGGTATAATATGAGACATAAAGATATGTACCATGAGCTACTTAAGATGCTACGAAAGGAAGCGAGTGACTAGGCTAAAGTAGGCTTGAACCATTTCTTATTTTCCTCGTCGACTCGGTTAAACGCATACCCGAGCAGGAGGTTAACTGTCATATTGAGACTTAAGCCTTGCTCTTGTGTCCAATTTACAATTCTTTAGTCTGCGATTTGTTCTTCCTTGGTTTGTTGGTTTTGGCGGTATTTCTTGGAGCAACTCCACTGGAACCTTCTCGTATAGAAGCCTCTTTTCTCTTCCGGGCAACCTCTTTCGTGAATGTTTAACAATATCATTTTGCACCGTTCAACAACAGAGTCTGCTCAGATAGTGGCTCATACAGGTGCCCTAATCTAGCCCAGAACACCCTAGTAAATTAGATATAGCACTAACTAATCAACTCGCTCCACCCACCACCTCACTCACCTCCAATCCCCTCCAAAGAAAGAAGCTCGCCAGAACCGCCAGAACCGCCAGAACCATCAGGCTCGCTAGTCTCATCAATACTCAACCAAATAGCAGTATCTCCATTTAGTAAATCCTCAGCCATTGCAATGTATATCTCTATTTCATCATCTAGGTCAAACCGGCTCCGTATAGCGCGGGCAATACGCTCTAGGCGCCTCTTCATGGCTGTATCTTCAAGTAGCAATAGAAGCTTTGGCATATCGCTGTTTGCTTCATTCCAGCCTCCGCTATCAAAAAAGCTCATATACCCTACTATACGGCGGTTGATAGTGCTAGGTAGCATATCTTTAGATACAACATCAAAGAAAAACTGCCGTATCCCATCATTTACTCTAAGCAACAAGAAAGCATCAGGCGGATTAGCTGGAACATAGCTATAGAGCATCATTTCGCGCCGTAACAATACTTCTAATAGCGGATACCTATGCTGCAATTGATTGATATATGCGCATACTCTAACCGTATGATTAACAAACGCCTGGCTAACAACCCTATCCCGGTAGCCCGCTTTAACGATAGCGTCGGTAACGCGTTCTCTGCCATGAATTAGCTGCAGCTGTCTAAGCCCTTTTGGCGTTACATAATACGCTGCTGGCATACCCCGCAATCTAAAGCTCTTATCATACCGCCTATCTACAAACCCATGCTTCATTAGTACATTCAACTTTTCATGCAAACTTGAGCCCGACGTAATACCAAGCCTATCTGCCAATAACCTGCAACTGCAAAACCTACACTCATACAACGCCTCAAGTATAGCTATCTGCCCTTTCTTAAGTACTAAACGTTTATTGTTCGTCTGCTTATGTGCCTGTTTACCCATTTACTTACTCACCTGCTCGCTCATTCGCTTACATTCACGTACTCACGTACGGTATGTACTTACTCATTCATCCATCTGCTTATCTACTAACTAGCCTGCTATCTATCTATCTATCTATCTATCTATCTATCTATCTATCTATCTATCTATCTATCTATCTATCTATCTATCTATCTATCTATCTATCTATCTATCTATCTATCTATCTATCTATCTATCTTACTAGCTTACTAGCTTACCAACTTACCTTTCGCTCACTTATTCGCGTACGTATGTATGTATATATACTTACTAACTTTCACATTCCTATCATATCTAAACTTCTTATCTAAACTCTTCTTTTTTATAATTCTTAGTTATTTAATAATTTAGTTATTCTTCTTATTTATTCTTTAATTAATAATTTAATTCTTCACTTACTTCATACTTATTCTTTTATTTCTTTATTTATTTACTCACTTCATATTTATTCTTTACTCTTTACTCTTTATTTTTTTATTTTTTCTTTACTTACTTACTCCATACTTATTCATTATTCCTTTCTTATATATTATATATAAGAAAGGAGAGAAAAAGTAACAACACACAACAGAGATAAAATAGACAAACTATACCGGATATCGATATACGGTGTTTTTAGGCTAAGAGAATAGCCAGATTCAGTAAGTTAAAACGGGGCGTTCAGTAAAATTTAGGTATGTAAATATCCGTTTGATGGTATATAATTTAGCTATATGACAACAACTATTCGTACGCGATTTGCACCGAGCCCGACGGGCTATATCCATGTCGGCAATGTCCGCGCAGCATTGTTTCCGTGGCTTTTGGCACGGAAACAGGGCGGTAAGTTTATTTTGCGCATTGAGGATACTGACCGTGCGCGTTTCGTGCCGGGTGCGGAAGATCTAATTTTAGATACACTTGAGTGGCTAGGGCTTGACTGGGACGAAGGGCCGCGGCGCGGCGGCGAGTACGGTCCCTATCACCAGTCCGAGCGACTCGAAATCTATCGTACGTGGGCGCAAACGTTAATCGACAAGGGGCTGGCATATGCAGATCCATACACCCCGGAGCAAGTGCAGGCTTTCCGCGACAAAGCGCGTGCCGCCAAAAAAGCGTTTTTATATCGCGATTACCGCCCTGAAAATCCGCCAGCATGGGACGGTACACAGCCACTACGATTCAAGGTCACACATCCTAAGCGCTACGTTTGGCACGATCCGGTAATGGGTGAATTATCTGCTGGATCAGAAGCACTTGATGATTTCATTCTTATCAAAGCCGACGGCTACCCAACGTACAATTTTGCACACATCGTAGATGACGCTGAAATGCGCATCACACACGTCATTCGCGGTTTGGAGTATATATCGTCGATTCCACGCTATTTAAGCTTATATGAAGCGTTTGAGTTGACGCCGCCGGTTTTAGCGTGTCTACCGCACATCATGGCTCCCGACGGCAAAAAAAAGCTCGGTAAACGCGACGGTGCAAAAAGCGTCACCGACTATCGCACTGATGGGATTTTGCCCGAAGCGATGCTGAATTTTCTCGCAAGCATGGGCTGGAATGATGGCACTGAGCAAGAAATCTTCAGTCGCGACGAGCTAATTGAAAAATTCAGCCTCAGCCGCGTGCAAAAATCCGGCGCGCGCTTCGACGAAAAGCGGTTGCTTTGGGTGAACGGACAGTGGATCCGGCGCTTGAGTTTGGATGATTTGTATACGCGAGTGAGCAATCCTGTCGGTAACGAATCGTCAAAACAACCTGCGGCTGCTCTCGCCTACTGGCCACCCGCTGCAGCGCAGGCTAGTGAAGATTATAAAAAGCGCGTCCTTGCTCTGGCGCAAGACCGCTTAAAAACGCTTACCGACTTGCCTCGGCTCACCAGCTACTTTTTTGAAGAACCTGCGCGTGACGACTCGCTCATCGAGACAAATAAGCAACTTAAAAAACTTTCGTCTGGCGAGCGCCAAACCCTCGTACGCGCTGCCTATGACGCACTCATTGCACTCGCCGATTGGACACCGGAATCAATCCAGCAGTGTCTCAATGATTTACTAGAAAAAACTGGTCAAAAACCTGGTATCTTGTTTAGTCTCGTCCGTATTGCTACTACATGGGCGCCATTCAGCCCGCAGCTAAACGACACCCTCGCGCTACTCGGTAAAGAGACAACGCTCAGGAGACTAGCGTCATTCTAACGTGAATGATATATGTATATCTGTCTTTGTTGATGGGCATTCGGGCGGATAGTGGTAAGGAAGTTCTCTTTTGTTAACGAAACAATAAAACCGTCTCCAACGCAAATATTTAAATTCCAGTTAATTGCCGTTTTGGCAAAATAGTCTTTGCCAGTCTCTGAATTAAACGTGACGCGTGGGTGGGCTTAAGCGTTCAATATGACCACTATCATCCGATAGCGCGTTTAGCTTTTAACGCTATATAGATCGGTGCTCAGTTGCGTTTTTTATCAGTTATATGAAATTAGCAATAGTTTTGTTATCTTTTTCCGACCTAAAGATATCAAGCCGCAAGTATTACAATTAAAACACCACGGTACTGTACGCAATCTGTTATAATAACCATAAGCATGGACGCAAAAAAATCAACCGAACTCAGCCGCAAGCTGCTTGCTAAGCAACAGCCAGGCAAGATCAAACGGTTTCGTGCGTTTATTGAACGCCACCGCTTGGTGACGATATTGATTTGCGGTGTGCTTCTAATTTTTATTGGCAGTGCGACGGCATTTTATTTAACCTATCAGCCGCCTGTCGTACAAGCCGACCACACGCCAATTATACGTAAAAAGAAAACTAAGCCGACAAAATTTTACTCGCAGCTCAATGGAATAGAGGTTGCCGACGAAGCCGCTGCCGCCAAACCGGTCACTGCGGTGATGATTGAAAATTCACCGGACTCACGTCCGCAATCCGGGCTAAAGCAGGCAGAGGTCGTATATGAAGCGATCGCCGAAGGGGGTATCACGCGATTTTTATGTTTATACCAACAGCACAAACCGGGTTTAGTTGGACCGGTTCGCAGCCTGCGCATGTATTATGTTGATTGGCTTGCACCATACCAAGCGAGCGTCGCCCATGTCGGCGGCAGCGCAGCGGCACTCGCAGAAATTCGCAACGGCAGCTACCGCGATATCGACCAGTTCTTCAACGGTGGCAGTTATTGGCGTGCTCGCGATCGCTATGCACCGCATAACGTCTACACGAACTTTGAAAAACTTGATGCACTCAACACCGCAAAAGGCTACAAAAACTCGCAGTTTTCCGGCCAAATGCGCGCCGACGGTACGGCTAGCGAACAACCAAATGCCGCAAGTATTGATATCAACTTCAGCGGCCCGCTTTACAACACGCACTACGATTACGATAAAGCAAGCAATTCCTACCTGCGTAGCATTGGCGGCGCGGTTAGCAACGACCGTGAAGAAGGTCGCATTGCGCCGAGCGTTGTCATTGCTATGCGCGTCAATGAGACCACTGTGTATGAAGACGGTTGGCGGCAAAGTATCGTCACGATCGGGAGCGGCGTAGCGCATGTTTTCCAAAATGGAACAGTCGCTGAAGCAACATGGCGCAAAGGCAGCCGCGCTGAACCACTCCGCTTTTTTGACGCCAGCGGCAAAGAGATTGCGCTTAACCGCGGGCAAACCTGGATAGGCGCGGTGGCAAATAGTGGAGGAGGCGTCGCGTGGCATTAGAAAAAAATGTACATCATGCGCCGAAACGTGTCGCCGAGATGCGCGATTATTGGGGAATCTACCGCCGGAATGCAATTTTGCTTTCGATCCTCGCACAGTTACTCGTCGTGCTAGTAGTCGGCGGAGCGCTTGTTGTGGCGGGTGCGCACATTGACACGCTACCGTTTGCCATCACGATGGGCGCGACAATTATAACGTCAGTGGCCCTGAACATTTATTTAGTATTGTTTTTGCTGACACCCTTGCGCGACTTAGCGACTGCAATTGCGCGCGCCGCCGGACAGACCGTTAACCAGCCGCTCGGTAATCCAAACTTGCCGCGTTACGCTAAAGACGGCTTTCATGATATGCTCCTTTATATTTACGAGAACAACTCTGCCGACAACGCTAATGCTGACAATTCACGCATGTCGCAGCGCTATAAAATGTTACTTACTGCACTTAACCAAATAAACGCCGGCATCGTCGTTATGAATACTGCCGGCGAGATTTCGTTCGCTAATCGCGCAGCGCCCGTTAAGCAAACAAAAGAGGGCGCTCTCAGATTAGAATTATTATTTGACGAACCAGATGATTTCACAAACTGGCTTACCGCTTGCGAGACTAATACAGTACATGCCCAGCAAACTTGGCTGCGCGTACCAAATAAAATCATTGGTGACGAAGCCCGGCGAATCTTCAATGTAACTGCCAACTTTGAGCAAGGGAGTGCTGCTGAAGTTGTCCTAGTGGCATACGACGAATCGGACATTTACCAGCCGGAAGACGACGGGCTAGATTTTATCTCGTTTGCAGCGCATGAATTACGCGGTCCAATTACAGTCATCCGCGGCTATTTAGACGTACTATCGCTCGAACTTGAAGATACGCTTACCGCTGAACAGAAAGAGCTATTCCAGCGCCTCATTGTTAGCGGCAACCGCCTATCCGGCTACATCAACAATATTCTGAACACAAGTAAATACGACCGACGGCACCTAAAGATCCACCTTAACGAAGAATCGCTCGCGCGCATTTACCAAACAATTCGCGACGACATGAACTTACGCGCTTCATCACAACGCCGTCAACTTGTTGTTGATATCCCCGAAGATTTACCGACTGTCGCTGCTGACCCGTCAAGTATTAGCGAAGTTTTATCAAATCTAATTGATAATGGTATAAAATATTCAAATAACGGTGGTATCGTGCGTGTTAACGCTGCTGTTGAGGGTATGTTCGTAAAAGTTTCAGTCGTAGATAACGGTATCGGCATGCCAGCAAACGTTGTTAATAATCTATTTCACAAGTTCTATCGTTCACACCGTTCGCGTGAAACCGTTGCAGGCACAGGGATTGGATTGTACATTTGTAAAGCAATTATCGAAAGCCATGGCGGTACGATTGGCGTATCAAGCACCGAAGGTGTTGGTTCAACGTTCTCGTTTACGTTACCGATTTATGCCAGCGTTGCCGAGACTTTGCGGGCAAACGGACAAGTTAATACGGCACTCGTTATGCGACATGGCGAATCAATTACTAATCATGCAACCTATTCGGGGTAAAAGGAGCTACGATATGGCGATCAAAACAATTTTAATGATTGAAGATGACAGATTCATCGGCGAGATGTATGTGCGCAGTCTGCGTCAAGCGGGTTACGACGTCGAGTGGGCAATTGACGGGCGTGACGGGCTAGTGATGGCAACCAACAAGGCGTACGACTTAATACTACTTGACATCATGTTACCAGAACTACGCGGACAGGAAATCTTGCGCGAGGTTAAGAAGCACCCGGTTGCAAAGCATTCGCATGTCGCCGTCATGACAAACTTTGACCAAGATGAAGAAACGCGCCAAGAAATAGAACATAATGTTGACGCATATTTTGTAAAGGCAGAAATTACACCGCGACGTTTGCTTGAGATCGTCCAGCAAATTGGCAATTCATTGGTAGACACAAGCGAGTAGTTTTGGTATAGTAGGTAGCGCTAGGTCGTATCGTCTAACGGTTAGGACATCAGGTTCTCATCCTGACAATCCGGGTTCGATTCCCGGTACGATCACCAATTCAGAGTAGAAATCTAAATCGTCGCCCAAATGAGCGATTTTTTTGATTGGTTTTTAATTCCTGCCAAAGGCAAAAACCACTTCCCTTTTTTGGAAAATGGTTTTTTGAGCCCGCGCTAGTGGGTGTTTGGATGGGGTTTTGTTATACAAAAATAGGTTCAAGCTGAATATTTCTTGCAAGATTGCTTTTTGTCCAGTAAAAAAGTACATATAACTTTTTGTTGCCCCGCTGCTGTAGCCGCCCAACAGAAAGTAGTTCTTACCCTCCTCTTGTGCGATGATAGTTCGGTAGCTACACCAACTGCTGTGTCCGTATTTTTTGCCGCAGATTACAATAACTAAGTCCGAGTGACGAATGCGCGTTCGCACCTCATCGCGCCAAGTTGAGCTTTTACTAATCTGCAATCTCAAATGGTGAACCCTCATACTTTGCCTGACCGATTAAAAGGTTTTTAAGTGTAGCATCGTTATCGTAATCAAGGCTTACAAAACATCTTATTTTCCCATATTTATCTCCTCTGCAGCTATTATAGAGACTAGAGCTGCTTAACTTAACACCCTAACCACAACAATTTGCCTTAAAGACTTCAAGCGGGGTTAAGTAGCCTAGACGCTTTCTGGGTCTGTTGTTCAATAGATTTTCTAAGTCTAATATACATTAGAGCCGTAAGCTTTTTGAAGTCAGTGCCTTTAGGATAAAAATCTCTAATTAGCCCATTAAAGTTTTCATTCCTGCCGCGCTGGCTGGATTTATACGGGTTAGCAAAGTAAATATCTGCAGCCAGTGTTTTCTCAAGTGGCACGGCCAGCTGCTAAACTCAGCCCCCATTGCCGTAAGTAATGGTGGCAACATTACTTTTGCTAAAGACTCTTTCAATATCCACCTTGGTTTGTTTGGTAATACTGGCGGCATTGCAGCCAATAGCTAAACTAATAGAGCCTAATCCGGACTTGCGCTCGGTATGGGTTAATAGCTATACATCTTGCTATGTAGCCTCTGCCGTGCCTTTTAACGCCCTCTTTAGCCTTACGAATGGTACTAACCATAACTTGGGCCCGCGGTACTTGCGGGCTATCTAGGCTGGCAATGGCCGGTATAGTAACGCGGCTGTCTATTCTTATTCCGTTTTCGACCCGGGCAGCCTTTGTATTTGCTCCTCAATAAAGCTATTAACCTCACGGAGAGATAGTACTGGTTGAGCGTCCAAGCGGCTTGGCAATGGCAGCGTATGATTCGCCATTCTTTAACCTATTCTCGATAACTATACGTTCATCGTAGCAAAGTTGCATATGCTTGTTGTTAGACGCGTTTCTAACGCCCTTTCCGGTTATATTAGACTTTCCAAAAATCCATTAAACCACGGGGCTAAAATTGAAACGTGTCTTTATTGAGCTTATCCTTTGCGGTTGAGGGGTTAATGGAGGATAATCATTGACAGTATTAACAATATAGTGTATAATGTTGTTACTAATGAGTGAGCGACGTCCTGATGGTATGACGCCCTCGCGGCGCGCCCCCTTCTCCATCTTGTCCTCGCTGCCATAAGGGTCTTCATGAAAACTATTGCAACAAATATCTGTGGTGTAAACTGTGCCGCAAGAAATACCGGCCTACCAGCTACCAGCTAACAGCTACCAGCTAACAGCTACCAGGCTAGTTGGTTATACGGCATGAAGCTAAGTCCCCGGCAGCTCTGTTCATCCTGCTCTACTGCTAGCAAACAAAACGCTCAACGGAAACGTCATACCTATTAGCTAGCGTAAGCTATACTACTGTTCGGCGCTAGTTTACCCGATTCCGCAAGCAACTGCCTGGCAGCAGCAAGCTCACCACCATGCTGGAGAGTGTGGTACAAGTAGATGAAAGCTACTTTGGCAAGAGGCGATCCAAACAGCCTCAGCACATCGTAGTTGGCGCTAAAGATACTACGACTGGGCGCATTGCCCTACGCATTACCGGCAGCCGGGGATAGACAATCGCTTGAACAATTTGTTCAGGATTACATCGTAGCAGGCAGCCTAGTGGCGAGTGACAAATGGTGGGGCGTATGACGAGCTAAGAACTACTTGGCTACGCTCATGAGAGTTGGAATCATAGCAAAGGGTGCTTTGCCAGTACCAACCAAGGAGAGAATGTCTGGAGCGTGACAAAGCGGTATGCTCGGGAAGCTGTTCGGCGGAAGAATCCTGACGAGACAGCTAGACTCTCTTTGCCAAGAATGGATGGCAAGAGCTAACCAGCCAGAACTGCTCGCCAGCCCAATAGCATTCCTACGGTTTACTATGGCTTTACGGGTTGGTTGGGTGAACCCTGGTTCAACACTCCGTGGTATAACTAGAAAAAAAGATTTGAGTGTAAGCTGACCTTCGCTTAAACGTCTGCTGAACTCACCGCACAATAGGATTGGCCGAGACAGATTGTTGACTTGTTTTAGACACTCTGCTACCATTCATAACGTACTATAAAGCGTCTGAGTTCCAGTCACGCCGGAACGAGCTGGGTGTCAAAATACACCACGGGAGTGAAGCCGTAAAGTTACACAACCGAAATCGCGATCCATTCGTAGAGCCGGTACTGAGCGCTATAATTCAGTAATGAATCATAGAATAAGGATGGGACCGCGGGAGGTCTCTTTTTTGATCTCTCGTTCCTTGGGTAAATAATATAGATTTATTGTGCCTGAGGAGGTTTTTATCATGGATAAGAAATTAAACAAAGAAAACTTAAAAATTGCTATCCAAAAAGATGGACGGCTTACCGAAGATTCTCTGAGAACGCTAAGGATGATGGGTCTTGAGTTCGAGGTGTATGGCCGTAGACTTTTTGCTGCATGCCGCAATTATCCAGTTGAAATCTTGTTTTGCCGCGACGATGATATACCTGGCTATATAGAGCGCGGCGTTGTAGACATTGGCATTGTTGGCCAAAATGTTTTGCGTGAAGCTGGAGCTACTGCTACGCGTGAAGTTCTGTGTCCGGGATTTGGCTATTGTAAGCTTGTTGCCGCTGTTCCTAAAGAATCAAATATTACTACGATTAAAGATTTGCAAGGAAAAATAATTGCTACAACTTTCCCAAACACGACTAGAAAATATTTTGCGAAATGCGGTATTGACATTAAAACTACTGTGATAGCTGGATCGGTTGAAATTACACCTGCACTTGGGGTGGCAGATGCGATTGTTGATATAATGGCTAGCGGTAGCACTCTTTTATTAAATGACCTACGCCCCATAGAAACAATTCTAGAAACCGAAGCCGTTCTTATTAGAAACGAAAAGACGCTTTCAAAAGACAAGGAAGATCTAATTGCTCAGATGCTAGTTCGTCTTGAGTCGGCACTTGCTGCAAAGAATTTGAAGTATATTATGATGAACGCACCCAAAGAGAATATCGATAAAATTAAAAATATCGCCCCTGGACTTGATGCTCCAACCGTAGTGGAATTAACGAAGCCTGGTTGGCTGGCAGTACACGCAGTCATGAATGAAGATGATTTTTGGAAGGTGGCTAACAAATTGAAAAGTCTTGGCGCGCGCGGGATTCTCGTGTCATCGATTGAAAAAATCATAGCATAAGGAGGATGTATGACAATTAGAGAATTATACAAAATCATAGAGAGCAGGCGTAATAGCGATGAAAGCACGTCCTGCACAAAACAATTACTCGACAGAGGTCTAGATAGGGTTATCCAAAAAGTTGGCGAAGAATCAGTTGAAGTTGTAATCGCTGCAAAGAATGATGAAAACGATGAATTTATTGGCGAGGTTGCCGATTTGGTTTATCATCTCTTAGTTTTGTTAGTTGCAAAAGACATTAAGATTACCGATATAGAGAGGCGTCTTCAAGAACGTCACGATAATAAGTTAATAAAGTAAAGGAGATAAGGAAACATGGCAAGAAAATTTCAAATCGGTGTAATGGGTTCGGCGGCCGATCTAAAATATAGCAAAGAAGTTGAAAGAGTGGCATACGAAGCCGGCAGGTTAATAGCCGAAGAAGGCGGGATCTTGTTTTTTGGAGCCGAAAAAGATAGCGATTCCCTGTCAACGGCGGCATGTCGCGGTGCAAAAGATGCTGGCGGATTAACGGTTGGCATCACATATGGCAAAGGAAAAGACGTTTGGGAGAAAGATGCTGACATTATCATCCCCTGCGGACTGGAACGCGGCGGCGGTCGAGAAACCGTACTGGTAACTGGTTGCGATGCGGTGATCGCGATAAGCGGTGGTTCAGGCACACTCACCGAATTAGCTATCGCCTATCAGGCCGATATCCCGATGGTAGCACTAGCAGGCTACGGGGGCTGGGCCGATAAACTTGCTGATGAATACCTCGACACTCGTAATCGAATATTAACAATCGGTGCAGCGTCGCCAGAAGAAGCGGTCAAAAAAGCCTTTGAGGCAGCTGCTGAATATAGGAGGCGATATGCGTAAAATTCTATTTATCGCTGCTACTCATGGTAATGAACGAGATAGCGTTAAGGTGATGCGGCAACTTGAGAAAGAATTACCTAAGGAAAAATACGACTATGATTGGATTATAGGAAACGAAAAGGCTTTTGCGGCCAACACGCGTTTCGTCGAACAGGATCTTAATCGCAGTGCTCCAGGCGATATTAATAGTCCCGTATATGAAGCTTGCCGCGCAGCAGAGCTAATTGAATACAGTAAAAAGTTTGATGTCGTGATTGATCTTCACGGGACAAAAACAGACAGCGGCATCGTTACAATCATACCTTACCCTACAGAAGAAAATATTAGATTAGCAAAATCGGCGGGATTGAGCCGTAATGTTGTGTGGTATTCGGAAAAGTCAAAAATTGCCGGACCGTTAGCTCAGCACATGCCTGTGCCGGCTATAGAATTTGAATGCGGGCCGAAAGGTACTAAAAGGACATTTGATCTAACATACGCTGCGGTGCGTCGATTTATAGAAGCGAATCGGAACGGTCAGGAAGTTTGCGGCGATAAAAATGTTGAGTTCTACAATGTCTATGGCAAATTGTATGGCGAACACGACCCAGCTCTTAGAGATTTTGTGCTAACAGAAAAAGGCGGCGAATCGTTTTATCCGTTCCTGTCTAACGAATATAGCGGTATTGTTTGCTATAAGATGGAGAAAACCGAGAACGATAAAATGTCTATATAACGCAGAGACGTACCGAAAAGTCTTCGTTGTATATCCTTAATCTGTTGCTAAACACTCTTGCAGTATAGTATCCTTATTTTCGTTAAGGATTGCAAGAGAATAGTCTAAGTAGTCAGCCAAAGACACATCATAAGTTGGCATACACATGGTATCATTGAGACATCTTAGAGTTGTGTATGGTATTCCTGTATTTTTGTCTATAAGGTCTCCTATGCGAAGAACGGCTTCAGAATATTCTTCAATTGTATTCACAATTACCTTGCTAAATTCAAGTAACTTTTGCGAAGCCTCAATCTGATACTCGGGCCGAATGATGCTCGGCATAGGTTTAGAGAATGGTAACATGTAAGGGTGGATTAACTGAAGTCCACCTTTTAGGTTTGTTACACGTCCGCCAAATAAGGTTAGATCTCGTGATACAGGTAGTGCCATACCTAAGGATTTTCCAGGTATTTCGGGACTTGCATTAACTTTTGTAAGATATCCTACTTCAATTCCTGTTTTCTCGTAGGTCTTTTCAATACCTTCCCATACTCCTCCACTAGCTGCTATACCAACTGCTGCGCGTAATTTTATATCTTTAGGGCGAGACTCACCCGACAAGTTGGTATATTGAGCGAGATATGCTTGGTCGTTTGACGCTTGCTGCGATTGCTTGGTCTGGTACGCTAGAAGAAATAGCTAATGAGCGTTATAGTGACAACTCTGCAATGCTTCATTGGCTCAATAATAGTCGGCCTCAGCTACAAGCATCAGGTCTCGTTTGGCTGGACGACATATTTGCAAATCGTACTAATTTACCAAAAGGTAATCTGTCGAATTTTGGATCAATGGTAAGCGGAATAGCACTTAGGCTTCATGAAAAAAACGTAGCGTATCGTACTATAGCGACAGCTATGACCCATGTTGCGCTTAGGGATTTTGGACGATCAGCTGTAATTGGCAGGGCGAGAATTGAAGTTCCAGATCGTCGTGGAGGAATTGATTCTTATGTTGATATTGCAATTCAACGTATCAAAAAAGGGAAATGATTCCTTATATATTTTGGCGTTTTTTGAGAACTTACTTGTTTAGGTATAGGCGATATTAGGAGTGCTGTGAAAATTTGCGGAAACTCAAGCATTATTGTAATGTAGGTAATACGCCACGTAATTTTAGCTATAGACTCGCTGCCAGCCGTTCTATTTGATCTGGTGCGAGCTGTGCGCTACCCTGCACAGTGTATAATATGCCGCCATTTACCCATGCGGCGTTGCTGTTGTAAGTATAAATCGTTAAGCCGTTGATAGTGGCGGTGCTGTACTTGCGACCAGCGGTCGGTTTGACGTAATTTTCGAGTACAGCACTTGAGTCCCAGTTTGATTTAGTCTGTGCGAGCGTAAATGTCTCACTGCTACCGTTTGACGCAAACTTCATTGTAACGCTGCCTTTGTCATATGCAACTGGTCCGTTTAACGTATAGCCTGCTGGTTGATAACCTGGGTATGTTGCGTTAATCCCTGCTTGCGCAGCAGCAACGCGCGTGCTAAGCGCTGGCATATTCAAGTACGTAAAATACGCGCCAAGCAACATGACGGCGAATGCGACGCTTGCCGTGCTAACAAATTGGCGAAATTTTGAATATTTTTTTGGCTGCTTGATTTCTTTGCGTTCTGAGCGCGGTTTCATCTGCTTAGTGGCAGACTCAATCGCTTGCTGCTTGATTACGTGGGACGGCAGTACGATACGCGCTTGTTCGGCGGCGTTCATTTGGCGTTTTTGCTCGACTGCTTGTATCATCGCGTGCCGCATCGGTGCAACGTCTGGTGTAGTTTGCTGTGTCAACGCTTGAACCTGTGCGTGTGCGGGTGTCGCTTTCGCGAAGTGTGTAACGTGTGGGTGTGTGATCGCTTGCGGTGTGCGTTTCACGGTGCGATGTTTCTGGATTGTTGGGTGTGATTGAGCTCGCGGCTGTGCTGTTATACGTGGCGCAGTTTCTTGTACTGTCGGGAACGTAGTACGTGCGGCGGGTTTAGCGCACGCTTTTATACCGTTGATCGATTTAGCCTTACTAACATAGCGGCGTTGTAACGTTTGCGAGCGCTGAGGGCGAACATGAATATCAATCGCACGGCGTGACGTTATACTCTGTACGTTTGTGTTGCGTTCAACGTGCAGAATTTTGCCAGTTTCGGCGTCGTAGATTGTTCCATTAATACTTACTTTTTTGTTCATACCCTATCCTCTATCGCTATATGCTTATACTTATCATACCACGCGGTGCGCTATACACAAATGGCGAAAGTAATAATGATATAATAAATGAAAGCTATGTATGAATACGATTCTAAGCGTAAATTGCGTCTGAGGCTAACATTCACTTACGCAGTGATGATATTGACGACGCTTGGACTTGTTGTAGTAGCGTTGTTTATCGCGCTTGGATATCGTTACAATCAGTTTGACGGACGGTTTGAACAAGGCGGTATGATTCAGTTTAATTCGCGTCCGAGCGGTGCCGAAATCCAGTTGGACACAGCTAAGCTGTCGAACCGCACGGCGACACGGATCACTGCGACAGCTGGTAATCACGCTGTTACGGTATCGCGCGACGGCTATAAGCCCTGGCAAAAGCAAGCTACAGTTAAGCCGGGCGCGGTTCTGTGGCTTAACTACGTACGGCTCGTGCCGACCGACCCGAAGATCGAAACTGCGGCGACATATGGCAGTATTGCGAGCGCCATGGCGAGCTTCGACCGCTCGCGTTTCGCGGTGATTGAAAACGATACGCAGCCGACAGTCACTTTCTCGCGCGTACATGATACCGGTGTTGAGCACAGCTCAGTAGCGGTGCCGGCTGATAAAATTACTGTATCGAGCACTGCCGGTTCAGATCGCTTCTCGCTTGCCGGCTGGGACTATGTAAACAAGCGAGTGCTCGTGCTGCATACGTACGATGCTGACAAGGCTGAATACCTGCTTGTATCAAAAGATAGCGGCGATCCTGCGCGTAACTTATCTACCGAATTTGGCATTTCTATCGCTGAGTTTCAATACGACCCGACCGACAGTGACGTCGCTTACGTTCTCACGATGAATCACGATATTCGCCGCTTGAACTTATCGACATCTACGTTGTCTGGCCCGCTCGTTACAAATGCAAGCTCGCTTGTCGTGGCGTACAATGGTTGGATTGGCTATGCTACGTACGCCGACTCTAGTGGCATACGCACTGTTGGCTATGTGTCGAAAGATAAACTCACTGCTAAAACAGTGCAAACATTTACAAATATGTCCGGTCGCAGTCTTAGCTATACGATTGCGAGCTATTATAATGAACTTTATCAGCTGGTTGTGGCGGGTGATAGCGCGACCGTATATCGCGCTGAATTGCCAAGCAGCGATTCTATGGATACTGTCAAGAGTAAGATGATTGCAAAACTGTCACTTGCAAAAGATGTCGCGTTCGCTGGCTTCTCGCCGCGTGAACAGCGTTTTGTCTACATTCAAAACGGACGCGACATTGTGACGTACGATCTAGAACTATCGTCGATTGCTACTGTAGCTCCGTCCGCGGCGCTAAATGCTAAAATTGGTTGGCTTGACGATTTTCATTTGCTGAGTACGGCGGATGGTACGGTTGAATTTATGGATTACGACGGTACGAACATGCAGACGCTTGCCCGCAACGCAAGCTATGCCGCGACATTGCTTGCCGGCAATGATAAATTTTTCTACTATTTCACGCGCGACGAAGCTGCCGGTACGGTGCGTTTGATGCGATTGTCCCTGACGACGGAATAGTAGTTTAGCTTACGCGTTAGCCGTACGGTATCTTAGACGTGTACTGTGTGATTTTTCGCTAGCGACAGATCATCTGTGTTTGCTATCGACATCAAGCATGGCTGCGTCACTAACAAATACATTATTGCGCGTAACTAACTTTTGTAAAGCCTGTTTGCTTCATGGTCTTTCTTTATTTCGTCGCCTACCGCGCGCCAATGCCAAATAGCCGTTCAATGAATGTTGGCGAATTCGCGGGCATCTTCTTAGCGGAGTTAGTATTATTAGCCGCAGGTTTGTTTGTCGCCGTGGACGTTGCTGTCTCGTCTGGATTTGGACTAATTTGCTCGCCAAATACTAGCAACCGATTGAGTGCCGTGCCAAGCGGTACGCATGTGATGAGTGTGATATACGGCTTGTCGCTACCGATTTGGAGCGCACTCACGTCAGTTGGTTTGACGACCTGCGTGCGTGTGATCTTGTATGTGTAGCGTTTGCTGTTGTAATTAACGTAGACAACATCGCCGGCCGCCATTCTCTCAAGCCGCGCAAAGACAAACTTGTGATTACCGCTATCAAGCCAGTCGTTTGAAGAGTGACCTGATACGACGAAATTGCCTCGTTCGCCTGGGCGAGCGTTTGCACCTTGTATATTAAACCACACTACACCACGCGCCATAGCGGCATTGAGGGAGCTTTGGCTGGATGCATCGGCATCCCAGACAATTGGTTCATCTACGGCAATTTTTGGGATAATAAGCTTTGGATCGGCGGATACAGGCGTCTCTGCGTTTGATGACACAATAATTGATTCTGGATCCATCGCCCCTGGCGCAACATACGCTTCAACATATGCAAATAAGACACGGTTGTATTGCAAAAACAAAAATACGAGCAGCACGCCGAGGGCTGCCATAATTGGTACGAAATTACGACTCTTGCGCACTTTTGCCGCACGTTTTCTGATTTTGTGTCGTAATGAATCACGCAAGTCATTGATTGCTTCATGTGGTGTAAGTGCTTCCGTGTTTTCAATCGCGCGAAGCTCCTCGGCAGCGGTGCGATGGATTTTTGCTTGGTCGTTAAGTGATTTTTTAGCGGCTGCTACTTGCGAGATGTAGTACCGTTCATAGTATTGCTGATAATACGATTGCCAGGCGGTGTGATATTTTTGCCATGAGTTGTCCTGGGTCTTGAGTGGTGAATCGTGGCTGAGTGTTCGGCTGTATGGATTATCCTCGTGCGTGTTGACTGCGCCTGGCCCTGGCATGACGCGTTGCTGTGAAAGTGCTTGCGTTTGCGCGACGGTGCCGGTTGGCTGGGCATAGCCATGTGTAGATTGGTTTGTTGATTTTGATGTTGCCGGAGCGGTCTTACTCGGTATTGTGCCGGTTGCGTACGGATCATTTTGATAGATTGCATTGATTTGTTCGCGAACAATGTCTGCTGCTTGTTTTTGCGCAGGATTATCAGAAATATCGGCGTCTGTAGACTGCCGTGACGGCACCGATAACGAGGATCGATCATCGTTCATATATGTGTCATAGTATAGCGTATTTGGGGCATGAACACAAAAGTGATTGGTTGCTAACGATACACCATTGAATACACGTACAGCACGGGCTAGACCGCTTATTCTTAGGTAAAAATAAAAACTTCGCCTTAGGTAAAATTTATCGCTACGTTCGCGGTATTTTACATTGACCTGTCGTGGAGCTGTTCGGTAAGAGCGCCCTTTTCAGTCAGGGCACGTTTTAATGGCATTCTATGTGCAGCTTGATGAATAGTAAGAATGAAGAGCGATTATTGAAAGATCTTTTATCACTGAAAAGAGGATGAAAATACTTCTATCCGTTTTTTGCCAAACTACACTATCACGGCGTGGAAGTTGTCATAAATACCCGAAACCCTAATGAATATGACAGTAATTACTACAATCAAGTATTAGATGCAATTGGCAATATGCAAAATTCGGTAATCACGTAGCGGCATTAAGCGCAGTTCACACAAAATCAACGCTCATACTATCGTAATTGCCTCCAGCTCTTTGTTTTGTTGGATAGTTTTTTGTTTCTCTGTATTTTTAGTAACTCTAGGCTACTTGAGTTGGTTAATAAGTAGGCCTTTTAGTTTTTGTTCGGACTGGGTTGTCTCTATGCGAGATTTTAATTGTTCGCCTATAGCTTTAGAAAACTTCCTTGGTTATAAAGCAATAATCAAGGAAGTTATAGGCTATCCGGCATCGCTGATTTTGATTGTCTTGATAACTCTCCGCTGATATGGGTTTTCGCCAGGAAACATATCGATGATAGTTAGCGCGTTAAATATCACTTCATCACCTTTATTTAAGCGGGTGTGTTTTTGTACGGTTGAGTGTGGCAAGAATCCTTCTTTCGCAAACTGCGGGTCATTTGGTTTCCAGCCACCCCGTTCAAGTACCTTGATGACATCTTGGTGAAGTTTTACTAAATCGTCAGTTTTCTTGAGTAAGGCTACCCGCACCTGTCTTTGATCGCCAAAGAATCTATCATTTTCAACGACTGAGGTTGCTGATGTACGAGAGCTTAATAATTGGGTAAGCTTTTCTACCATGGTTGGCACATCCCAATCAATCGCAAAGGTATCCGCTATGGTTACATGGAGTGGCCAATTGCTTGCTGAAAATTGCGTACCTTCAGGTATATCTTTAAAGAGTTGAATGATGGTATATTTTTGGGTGAATTGCTGCATTAGTTAGACACTTTTGTTAACTTCATTCATTTCTTATTGTACTTTATCTATCTCTGTTAAGCAGCCTCAAATTCTATTTTTTTAGAGAAAATAAGCAATTTTTGCTTACGATTCCACGCTAAATCTTGATCAACCGCAAAAAACTCAGTAAGGTTAGTCAGCATCGCATTGAGCGATACTAAAAGATTGTGGATCTACTTCCTGTTACTGCGCTAATTCAATATCCTGTTAAGTGTTCGCGGTAATCAGCCGGACGCCACGGTGCATAGCGTTAGGAACGAAGGGATTGCAGCTTGCGCAAGGTTGCAAGGTTACGCTCGGTGTACGGGTGCCCTTTCTCTTGGAAGAAGCACTCTAGCTTTTGAATACGCATGGAGGGTGATTCATTGAAGTTGGAGCAACAAACTAAATTTATATACTCGTAAAAACGACCAAAAACGAAAGGAAGCGTTGATATGCTAATAATCTTGAAATACATAGTATAGAATATTTTGTGAAATATGTAAAAATGAAAAAATTCCAGAGGTCAACGAGCTTTTAAGATCGTACTGTCTGGAACATCTTCATTGGTACCGCGGGCCGGACTTGAACCGGCACGTCCATACGGACATCAGATTTTGAGTCTAACGTGTCTACCAATTCCACCACCGCGGCGTAGAAATTGTCTACGTAAGTATAGCATATGCCATCTTTTTTGGCGAATTTTTACCGAAAGTCTTGCCTAAAGTTGCCTAAGAAAGCTAAAAGTTATTGAATTCCGCTTATTTTTATGTATTATTATTGACAATAAATAAAGATTGTGCTATTATGGAACCATAAGCTAATGTGAGGTACAGAGGCGTAAAAGGAGGAAGTAATGATAAGCCTAAAGAAAATTGTTATCGGAGCGGTCGCGAGCGTCGCGGTTGCTGCCGGTATCTGGTATGCGTTGCCGGCACATGCTGTCTGTGATGGATACATTAACGTTGTAGAGTGTGGTACGCCAACGCATCAGTCGTTGAAAGACACGTACTATGGCAGTAGCCACATGAAGACGCTTTACAACCGATACTATATCAATGATTCTATGATAAACGGTACCGGTATGAAAACAGGTACGGTCTATAGGGATGGCCGTGTCGTCGTTGACGGTCAAACGGTTGCAACAGGCGCTCGTACAATCCAGCGTAATACGCGTTACCCAGGTGCATCGCGTGGTCCAGACACGGTTGACGGCCATACGTACTATATGTTTGAGGTTGGCAACAGCTTCCTCTATGATCACTTTGAAGCATTCGTCTGGTTTGACAGCTATGGCAAGTTTATCGCTGCGGTGATTAAGGACTGTGGTAATCCGGTCTGGGGTTTTGCAACCTATCAGTACAAGAACATCCAAGTCTGTGACCTAACAACAAATAAAATTGTTACGATTAAAGAGAACGAGTTTGACAGTAACCGCTACTCGAAAGACATAAACGACTGTAAACAAATCCAAGTCTGTGACCTAACGAGCTACAAAATCGTTACGATCAAAGAAAAAGAGTTTGATAGCAAGAAATACTCGAAAGACGTAAACGACTGTAAACAAATCCAAGTCTGCGAGCTTGAAAGCAGCACGATTGTCACGATCCGCGAAAGCGAATTCGACAGCAAAAAGCATTCAAAGAACTTGTCGGACTGTGAAAAGATGCAAGTCTGTGAACTGAAAACTGGTAACATCGTTACTATCAAACAAAGCGAGTTTAACCAAGAGAAGCATTCAAAGAACTTGTCGGACTGTGAAAATGTGAAGGTTTGCCGCATCAAGGATAAGTCAATCGTGACAGTCAAGAAGAGTGATCTGAACGACGAGTACACAACTGACATGTCGAAGTGCGAAACACCAACAACTCCGCCGAATGAATTGCCGCACACTGGTCTGGGCAGCATGGTCGCTCCGCTGGTTGGCCTAGGCAGCTTAGCCGCCGTCGCTACCGCATACGTCATGAGTCGCCGCCAACTACAATAAACAAATCTGTACCAAACGAAATACCCGGGGATATATCTCCCCGGGTATTTTTGTTGGAATGATGCGTGAAGTAAGTGTAACTACTTTCTCCCTTTACGGTCGGTGCTTATCGTTTTAGTCTGCTCTGTTTGGAGATACTATAATACGGATTGTGCGGCGACACTTGTTGTGATAGCTTCAAGTGGCTGACTCGGCGTCCACAATAGATAGGTCGCAGCGCGCGCAGCGGTTTCGCCCCGCCATACGCGCATCGGGTCGTGCCAATCGGTCGTTACAACTTCGCCGCCATGCGCAATGATGAGCGTATCGCGGTGCAATGTTACGATCGTCAGTGGGTATGTGATGGTAAATTTATGCAGCGTTTCAACCAGTTGCAGCAGAGGCATGCTAAATGTCAGAATTTTAGGATAATACAATTCGCGGAATAATTTTTGTAGCTGCGCAAAGCTTAGTACGAGCACTGTACGCGGGCGGGTGGCGATTGCCTCAGCATCGTTGCGTACTAGGTCAACTGCGTCGCGCGTGACAACAAGCGAACCATCGTATTTACTAAGCAGATCGCTATAGACGATGGCGGTTTCACTATTGCGCCCAGCATCGCCTGCGAGTAGTAATCCTGTGCTCCAGCTGCCAAGCGCGCGTAGTTCGTTGATAGCGCCGCGAGCCAAACTGCCGCTTGGATTGCTTGGCGCAAAGATAACATTAGCCATGGTGGAAGGAATTGAACGTTTCAGCGCGTCTGGCAGTACGACATGAACCTCTCCCGCTCCGGTGTTCAGCGCAGTTTGATATGCCTCGGCGACGCCTGCGAAACCGAGTTTATTGCCGCCAACAAGCCCTAGGCGTCCGCGTTGCGCTCGCTGCTCTGGTTTCGCCCATTCAATATCGGGAAATAACGGTTTAGTTTTTTCCTGTTTGCGCCAATACGATACAGTAGTTTTCTGATTTGTCATATGATAATTATCGCACGCTGCCGTACAGATAGGCAACGTGCCACACTCCTTAATAGAATAATTCTTACGACATTAATCTCGCTAAGCTTGGCCTACGCAGCATTAAACATTATGAAGGATAAGTAACAGCACTGATTGAATTGCTAGGTGAGGCAGTCGTTTATAGCGGTTAGCTCTATCGGGTTTTGAGGAGATTGTGTGATTCTTCCTATTTTCTATCTAATACGACGAGATGCTCGATATGCGGCGTGCGTGGAAAAAAGTTGTAACCCTGGTGGGTGTGGATGCTATATTCCTTAGCAAGAAGGGCGATGTCGCGAGCTTGAGTGATAGGGTTGCAGCTAAGATAGATAATACGCGGTGGTGTAGCTTCAAGCAATTTGGCGACAACGTCAGCGTGTAATCCGGCGCGCGGTGGGTCGACGATGACAATGTGGTTAGGGGTGATGAAGTCGAGAGCTTTTTCGCTGGGGGCGAGGATGGCGCGGGCATTGGCGCGCCCGAGGGCGGCGATGTTGCGTTGCATTTCAGCGACAGCGAACTCGTTGATTTCAATGAGCGTGACGTTATCGCCGCCAACGGTCAGTCCGATTGTGCCGACGCCGGCGTAGAGGTCAATCACCGAGGGGCTCTTTCTGTTGAAATTATTGCCAGCAAGTGTTGTATATTTTGGATAGGAAACCCACTCTTGTATATCACGCAAAGCTTGCTCGTATGTAGGTATATTTACCTGAAAAAATCCCTCGCAAGCATAGCGAAATGGCGTGCCAAGAATTGTATCGGTGAGTGTGGTAACGCCAAATTTTGCGAGGCGTGCGGTGATGCGGCTAGCTGGACTGCGTGGGTCAGAATAGATGATTTCCCCGCCCTGCGCGGATAGTGCCTCTGCCTCTTCGTGCGTAATGGCGTCTGCTAGTCTATCTTTTATGTACAGCTGCCAAACGCAGCTTCCCTGTTGATTGCTACGAATGAGTAATGTTTTTAATTGGCGAGCAGATATATGTTTGCGGCGTAGTATATCGCGGACACTATGCGCGAGCGCTATGACTTCGGGCGGCAATAAACTACATTCATTGACGATGATTTTGCCTTTGCTGCCACGACGGAAGAATGCGAGGTCAAGCGTATCGGGGTACGATTCGCCTGCTCTCTCGCTAAACCAGCTAAATTCTACCTTATTGCGGTATTGAAATTCGCGTCCATCAGTATACACGTTGATTTTGTGCGGCAATACAATAGTATGCAGCTTAAAGGCTTCTTCAATCAGCGCTGCCTTGTAGCGCTGTTCGGCGCTAAACGTCATGATTTGCCACGGGCTTGTACTCAGGTAGCTATCGGCGTCGCGCGGTGCGATGCGCTCGGGCGAGGCGTGTAGGACTTCGGTGACGCTACCTTCAACAAAATGCGCTTTCTTTTTTGTTACGCGAAATGTCACGGTCTCGTCTGGCAATCCACCCCACACGAAGCATTTGCGTCCATCGCTTAGCGTTCCGAGTGCTTGCCCGCCGCCGACAATCTTTTCGAGCGTCACTGTTTCGTATCGTGGCTGTTTCACTATCCTATCTTACCGGTTTTGCAGAGGCTTGAAAAGCTTGATTATTAGAGTTTGTGCTACAATGGGAAAAATAATGATTTGGAGTGAAAGGTAGGGCGCTACGCAGAGAATGAGGCAACGAATTTTGATATATGGCGATTCAAATGTATGGGGTGCACGTTTTGGAGGAAGCCGCATACCGTATAGTCGCCGCTGGGCGAATCAAGTGCGCCGTATGCTGCGCAGGCGGGTGGATATTGTTGTTGACGGTGTATGTGGACGTGTTGCAGGCAGTTTTCGTACTGATAAGCCGCATAAAAATGGACACGATTATTTTGTTGAATGTTTACATGCAGCACTTCCCGTCGACTTGGTGATTATTGCACTCGGTACGAATGATTTGCAGCAACGATTTCACCGAGCGGCCGATGATATCATAGCTGATTTAACATGGTATGCTGAATGCGCTAGTGGTGTGCGCGTCGTATATATTTTGCCGCCACCGTTTGCGGTTGACGATACATCTGGGCCGGAATTTACATCGAAGTCGCTTGCGGTACAGCAGCAGCTAATAACGCGTCGTACCGAGCTGGGCGATACGATTGTGCTGGGTAGGCTTCCGCTGTCTGACGGATTACATTTTTCGCCACGCGGGCACGACAGAGTTGCAAAAATAGTCAGAAATTACATTCAAGAAAGGTTGTAATGGAAAAGAAGCCTCTATTGCAAGATATTGGTCGAAAGATGAGAATTAAGGCTAAAGGTGATGCACATATCGAAAATCCATCTCTGATTGTCGCAAACCACACGAGCCTGCTTGATATATTTGCCGTCCCGTACGTTTTGTCTGAAGCCTGCCAGGTAGTGATGAGCTCACGGCTTATGTGGAAGCGTGACACAGAGGAGCACAAAGCGCGTCGGCGGCTTATTGAGCAGACTCTGTATGGCATTCCGCTTGAAGTTCATGGCGGGCGCGATAGAGTTGAAGTCGGGCTTGATATGGCGGTGCGAGCAATCCAAGATGGCTGGTCTGTGCTGGTTTTTCCGGAGGGTGCATACACTGGCGAGCACCGCGTTACAAAAGGGAGAACAGGCGCGTCTCGGGTGCTCTTAGCGGCGCGTGATTGTGGTGTCGACGTAGATCTACTGCCGGTTGGCATTAGCCGGGACGTGGCAATGGATGACTTGGATTCTCTTACGCCAAACGATAAGCCAATTGATGTTACGATTGGTGCACCAATCGAATACGAGACAGACTATGAAGTGTTTAAGAATACTAATGATAGCACGCAGAAACGCCGCGTCCTACAGCACGTTGTTGATATAGCAATGCGCGAAACAGCAAATCTCGCTGGGTTGCCATACGTTGACGAGCGTATTTCATTGAGGCCAAGACATACAATCGTGCTTGAAAACGGTGAAGAAATACCTGTTTAGTTCGTTTGCCCGTGCCACGCTTCTTCAGCGGTTTGCGCTTCGCCGCGCGCTGCTGGCCACACCCAGGCGTCAATCTCTGGTAAATCAACGCCGTTTGTTTTGATATAAGCGGTGTTTTCATCGATTTTCGCTTGGTAGATTGCAGCGCGGTGTTCAGCCTCTTCAAACGGCATGATACCGCACCGTCCGAGTTGCCGCAGCGCAGCGATCGCGAGATCGTAACGACTAGTCTCATTGCGTACGTGCATGTCAAATGGTGTCGTTGTGCTGCCGATCTCCTTGTAACCGCGAATGTCAAAGCGGTGCGAATGCACGTCATAGTTGAATAGAATCGACTTAAGTGTTTGCGGATAGCCGTGGAAATTGAAAATGACTGGTTTATCGTGCGTAAAGATCTCGTCGAATTTCTTTTGCGTTGCAACATTGCGTAGCGTACCAAGTCCCATGGTTGTTAGGCTGGACACATTAACGCAGCGGATTTTTGCCGCCGGACATTCGGTTTTGATGATATCAATTGCTGCCATCGTTTCCTTTGTCGGGTAGTCGCCGCAAGCTGCCATTACGATATCTGGGTTTTCATCGCTAGCGAAATCCCAAATCATCAAACCTTCGCTGACCTGCTGGCGTGCTAATTCGGTTGATAGCCAGCGTGGCTCAAGCGTTTTACCGGCAACGAGCGCGTTGATTTGACGTACGCTTGATAACATTTCTTCAAGGCATACGAGCGTGACATTGCCGTCTGATGGAAAATAAACGTTCGAAAAGTTGCTTTGGCGGCGCAGAATGTCATCAATAAAGCCAGGGTTTTGATGGCTGAAGCCGTTGTGATCTTGCCGCCAGCCGCTTGATGTGAGAATATAATTCAGGCTCGGAATCGTGCCGCGCCAAGCAACGCTACGGCTTTGTGTGAGGAATTTAGCATATTGATCAACCATGCTTGAGACAACTTGCAAGAATGCCTCGTAGCTTGCGAACATTGCGTGGCGACCAGTTAAGACGTAGCCCTGCATTAGACCTTGCATATTGTGCTCGCTGAGCATCTCCATGACGCGCCCGTCTTGCGAGAGATCCTTATCCCAGCTCATGATCGGCCACTGCCAGCTGCGGCTGGTAGCTTGGAAGATTTCATCAAGTTTATTTGAGTATGTTTCGTCTGGACTCATGAAACGAAAATTTTTGTTGTCAGCATTTTGGCGGAAGACCTCTGCTAAATAGGCACCGGCGCGTCGCATACTGCTTGAGCCGATTGTACCGGGCGTTTCGGCATCTTCGGCGAAGTCGTTGACATTCGGTAATATGAGCGGTTTATAAACACCATCGCCGCCGTGCGCGTGTTTACTCATACCGAGGCGTTTTTCAGGCGTGCTTGGCAAAATATCGCCTACGAAGTCTCCAAATCCGGTGAGCTCGCTAAACAGTTCGTTAAACTTATAGCTCTTTAGCCAGTGGTTTAATATCTTCAGTTGTTCAGGGTCGGACTTTGCCTCGCTGAGTACGGTCTGATGTGCTAGGCAATTTCCTTCAATTTTATTGCCCTCAACTTCTTTTGGTCCTGTCCATCCCTTGAGCGTGCGCATAACAATCATCGGCATGCGTGGTGCAATTTTGTCGCTGCTAGCGCGAATTTCCGCAACGAGCGCATGCGCCCATTCAAGCGCTGCCGCCATCTCGTCGTGCGGGTCAACACCTTCTTTTGTCGCGTCGACAATACGAGGTTCGTAACCGTAGCCGCTGAATAATGTCATTAGTTCGTAATTGCTCATACGCCCGAATACAGTTGGCGCGGAAATTTTGTAGCCGTTGAGATGAAGAATCGGCAGTACGACACCGTCCTTGCGCGGATTGAATAGCTTGTTCAAATGCCATGCGCCAGCGGTTGGACCGGTTTCCGCTTCACCGTCTCCTATTAAGCATGCTACTAGTAGGTTGGGATTATCCATCGCGGCACCATAGCTCGTGCTAAGTGCGTAGCCAAGCTCCCCACCCTCTAGAATGACGCCGGGTGTTTCAGGGTTTGAATGGCTAGGAAATCCGTAAGGCCAGCTAAATTCACGGCACAGTTTGCGGATGCCGGCGAGATTCGGTTGCATGCTTTGATCAAAATGCCCGAGTGTGCCTTCAAGGAACAAGTTGGCTTGTAGCGCCGGGAACCCATGTCCTGGACCAAGCACAAACATAGCATCTTGATCGTGTTGTTTTGCGAAGTAGCTGAGGTGCGCGTATGCGAAATTAATCCCCGGTCCACTGCCCCAGTGTCCTAAAATGCGCGATTTTACGTCGTCAAATGTAACGTCGCGGCTGAGTAGATGGTTTTCTGCTAGAAAGATTTGCGCCACAGTCAGGTAATCAACCGCACGCAAATATTGTTTGATAGATTGTTTATCGTGTGTCTTCATATTGACTGTATTATAAAGCTTATGGTTAGTTTTGGCTAGATGGGCTGTAGCTTGTAGCGATAATAATAGTATAATGGCGCTATGAAACGGCGTGTAGCAACTCATGGGCAGCATTTCTTGCGCGGTTCGCGACTAATCGGCGAGTTAGTTGGGCACAGCAATATCCGCCGGCGCGACACAGTGATTGACATTGGCGCAGGCAGTGGCGCGATTTCAGCGGTATTGGCGCGTCGGGCGGCGTGTGTGATAGCATATGAAAACGAGTCACAAGCGCTTATACTTTTGCGGCGTAATATGGCGCGTTATGGCAACGTGAAAATCGTAGCACAGGATTTTTTGCGCGCTGAGTTACCGCGTGAGCCATATAAGGTTTTTGCGAATATTCCTTTTTCTTTGAGTTCAAAGATCGTCGCAAAGCTAGCATTTGCTGATACCCCACCCCGCGCGATATACTTGATTGTGCAAAAGCAGTTTGCTCAGAAGTTAGTGCTGGACTCAGCGCATTTTCATAGTGCACTCGGACAAGCATTGGCGCCATGGTGGGCGGTGCGGATTCGCCGTCCGCTGCGTCGCAGTGATTTCACGCCGCCGCCTGCGGTTGATACGGTGCTATTGGAGCTGAAGCTACGTGCTGAACCATTGCTTGATCCTGCTCTAGCGCGCAATTTTAGTGCGTTTGTTTACAATTGCTACCATGATTCGCGAGCGTTTCGGCGGTTGTATCATGGTGATTTGAAGCCTTCGCAGCTAGATACTCAGCAGTGGCTAGCGTGTTTTTCGAAATCCGTAGAGGCAGGCATGATCGACTAATCCAAAGGCTGAATGTCGCGATAGGACAATTGGGTTTAGCCAACTAGCATAGAACAAGCGTAGAATGTAGGCAGGCTAATTGATCATTAAATAGTTTATTGGTGCTCTGGGCTAGATAATTGCACCCATCCCGCATTAGTCATTTCCAATTAAAAATAGCATGTGGTATAATTACTCTACCTGCAGTCGGTGATAGTGGGTCGTCGCCAAGTGGTAAGGCACTGGGTTTTGGTCCCAGCATTCGCAGGTTCGAATCCTGCCGACCCAGCCATTTTAGAGAGTAGATCCAAATTGTCGCTCAAATGGGCGATTTTTTGATTGAGATTTTTAATTCTTGCCAAAGGCAGAAAACTGCTTTCTGCTCCCGCCCTAGAAGCAGTTTTTGAGCCAACTCTAATAGAGTTATAAGCTTTCGTGTTTTTATCGGTCGATAAAACGAATCGCTCGTATGACTATTTTGCTAGCACAAGCTTTCGCTTTTGCGAGCATGTATCAAAATCTATATCTTCTGGCAACAATTTCGGCAAGTGTACCCCTATTCGTTCTGGAATATCAAGATATGTTAGTATTGCGTCGTTCACCATGTATACTAGGTCTTCCGGTGTCTTACCCTCGGTGACGATAAGCTCACTGATCTTTTTTGCCATCAATCTTCACCACGCGAGCGGTGTAGCGCTTGATTGCGTATCGTAGCCAGTTTTAACCTGAATGCCTCGCGGCTGCTTGTGCTGGTACGCGGCGAGCTCTTTTATTCCACGCGATTAAATAGATTTTGTATGGTTGTAAGAATTGATGTCATAGCGACATTATACCGCGAAAAAGTATACGACCATCGCCCGCCTATCTCCGAATTGTTCAAGTCGTGATTTTTGCTGCCGTTATTTACCGTTCTTGTGCGGTTGGGCGGTCTCTTCTACCTGTCCTAGAATAAGCTCCTGCGAGTTCTATATTAGATTAGTGATTAGTCTTTTCTCTTGGTTGCAGATTCTTCTGTAACATCATTAATTAATTTGCCAAAATCAATTGCATTTTTAGGAGTGATAACAGGTTGCCCGGTTTCTTTTTCAAGAGTTTCTTTAGCAACTTTTGCTACATCGCCACCACGCTTGGCAACTCTCTTATTCTCTTCAAGCCCCTGAGGATTAGATGTGTTGGCAATATCTTTTGTGGCTGTTTCTGCAAGCATGTTTAAAATAAGCTCTGTTGTCGACATATTGTCTCTTAAGTTTTGTTTTTTCAATCCCTTGAAGTCTTTGTACTGTCTTGTTGTCAGTCCGCTCCAGGCTTTAGAGATTTCGTTGGTTAGAATAGCGTATTCTTTGCCTTCTTTTACGCCGTGATCGTGCCAAGCGTCTGTTAATTCCTTTCTCACTTGAATAGCTTGTAGTCTCTGATTAATCCATTCTCTTGAGTAGCCTTTTCTTACGTAAGTCTCCAAAGCTCTATCAATAGTAAGCTCTGGGTCAATGATCTCATCTATTCTTTCTTTACCAACTTCTGCTAACCACATTTTAAATGGTTCTGCCTTTGGCGATGGTATAGATTGAATAATGCGGAATATACCTTGCATATCAGCTGTGTCTGTATTGTACTTTTTGCCGTCTGAAGATTCTAATTTCAGTTGTACGATTTTTCCGTACAACTGGATCGCGCCCTCCTCGTCTTTCATTTTTCTCTTTAAGTCACTCCAGTATCTTCTTGGGTTCTTGCTTTCTGTTAATACTCCAATAATATCTACAATACTGAAATACCACTCTTCTTTTTCATTGTCCCAGACTGAGCGAATTTGGTTTCCCTCAAATAATTTAATTTCATTATTCATAAAGCTTCTCCTATCTGCTGGCGTACTGCTTGCAGCCTTATTCTTGCAATAACTACTCTAAATAGTACATCGACGATTAGCTTTCTTAGTTTTAAATTTTGGCAGAATATCTAGATTCTAATATTATAGATCACTGCTGTTATTATTATGACACAAAACTTCGTAGGACAATTAAGGGTGACAGAGTAAATATAGCTCAAGATATCTTGTTTTTTTACCTTTATGATCATATGCGGATTCTTAATGCTAGACGATCTGTTCTTTGACCGCTCAGCCAAAATCGGGTTTATTTAATTTGCCTGGGTTTGCCCGCTAAAACCCATAGCTTGGAAGTATTCCGCGCACTCTATCGGTTTTGCTGCTAGTCTTGTTGGATGCGTATAGCGGAGTTGTGTTATGTCTTTCTCAATCTTCTTAGGTTGCTCGCTTTGTTACTCCTGCCAAGCTGAGTAGTTGTATTATTAAAAACACCTTGTCTTTATTCTACGTGCAGAAATACATACTTTTGATTGCAGCATATTTTATGCACAAATTAAATTTGTTAGGAGAGGTGTCGCAATAATTATTGCAATTCAACATATCAAAAAGAGTAGATTCGTATTACGTGATACTAAACGCCTAGATGTTACAAATGCAACGATACTGGCAACATGTAGAGATGATTATATTATTAAACAATAACAGATATCTTATATTGTACAACATTAGCACTTGCACTGCCTGCTTGATCTAAGCGGACTGATTTTGTATAGATTTTGACTCATCCATGATCATTTGTATGAGTCGTCTTACGAAGCCGGGATCTATTCGTTTTGACTCTGCATAACTTGCTCTATCGTCAAGAACTTCTGATTCTCGGAGTTTATCTAATACATGTATGCCATTAAGCTGTTTTTGCATACCTATTATCCTCGCAGCGTCAAATCTTTCAGATAATAAATCGATCAATAGCTTGTCGACTTCGTCTATGCGGTTTCGTTGTTGATCTATTATTTCATTCATCTACAATTTCCTTCACAATTCTTTGATAATTATTTGGCTGCTTAAAGTCTCTAGATGGACAGCAGCTGATACATTGCGGCTCAGTTGAGAGAGTCTGCGGGCAATTCCCATCTATGCCGATTGGCGAACGTGACCACTTTCGGCAGCCGAGAATACGGTATCAAGCTCCTGCGAAGAATATCCAGCGATAATTTTTCCAGATTTTAGATCACATTCTTTTATTGGACCGTATTTTGCTGTGTATGGAGGCTTTTTTGAATTGACGACAGCTGCCGTTGTGTCTCCATAACATAGGTGCCAATTCTCATACGGATACATAGATAGTCCACTTTTTCGTGCTAAGTATTCAAGAACTTTACGATTTTGCCATTGATGCTGCGTTACGAATTCTGTATTTAGGCGAACAATTTCACCTCCGCCAGGATAACCTTGTCCTATATCAAGAAATTCGCGGGAGGTGCCGTCATACATACTGACATCAACAGCAGCTCCTGCTTTATGAGCGGCAAAACGCGGAGTAAATGCTGTTTTTGATTTTGCTTCTAATAGTATCTCTTGGTCAATCCATTCTGGATGAGATTGTCTAGCCATATCTATGCGTCGCAGAAATAAGCCTTCCTGTACGCCAGTTGGACGGAACCCATCTTGAAAATGGAGCTTGATATTAAATGCTAATAAGTTATGAGCTAGCTCGGTAAGCTTCTCTGCTACAGAACCGCGCACAAGAAACAATTTTTTCTTGCCAGCCCATTCGCCGCAGGCTTCATGATATCCTTGATTGGTAAATGTCCATATTCCGGTAGTGGCTTCGGGCAATTCTCTAAGGTCTACCAATGGCTCCCGGCACTCATTTATTTGAACTGATGCTACTTTTTGGCGGAAATACTCAGCATTTTTAGCTGATCGCATAGTCTCTTTAGCGTTTATCTTGGCTAGACTGTCGCTTGATAGCTTATGTGCTAAAAACCTTCGTGCGGCACCCTCTTCAATAATAGATATCGCTATGTTTCGAAATTGATTACTCTTCAGCTTCTTGCCCCATTCAATTTCAAATTGCGCTAAATTAAAGTCGGTAGATAACAATCCGTAGCTATCGTATATATGGTTTCTTGTCTTCATATAGAGTATCCCCATCCATGCGTTGGCTTAAATATGACGCTATAATCATCGTTAAGGTGTAATTGCTGGGTGGTGATGTCGGAAATGAGGCGCTCCTGAGGAAGGGACACGTCGCCAGGAATCTTAAAGTTTAATGTAAGGCAGTAGGCGGCGAGAGATAATGTCATCATTCTCCCTGGTGTCGCTTCAAACATTCCTCCGACCATCACTTCTTTTCCTATTGACTTCGCATAGTTAGCGATCTCAACGCACTTTACAAAAGATCCTATCCTACCAGGCTTAAGATTGATGATATCCGCTAGTCCTTCGCTTAGAGTTGTCTTAGCGTCTTTTAGCGATTTTATAGCGTCGTCTACCGTAATAGGTGTCTGTAGCTTGAGTTTTTGCGCTAATGATCGATGTGCGTCTAGTCCGAACACTCTTCCGGCACGAGATACAGGTTCCTCAATCGTTAATAGATTGAGTTCATCTATGAGATGTAACATATGAATGTGCGTTTCATTCTCGGGGTCAAACATGCCGTTGGCATCTACCGCACAATCTATATTAGGATACATTTTCTGAATTTGCCGTAAAGATGATAGCAGTGTATAGCAGTTCTCTGGCGATACTTTAAATTTTAGTCGTTTTGCCCCGTCCTTTACTGCATTATTTGCTGCAGATATGATGCTATTTCTATCTTTTTCTGTGATACTTTTACCATACGGTATATACCTCACAGCACTGGACGGCTTATTGTCTAGGTAGCTAACGACGCTTCTTTTATGCGAGCGAGCGACAGCATCTAAAATAGCCGCTTCGACGGTCATGCGAGCAGTTGCGAAATTTCCGCCAAGATCAACTGAGTTTATGCGATTTATCGTCTCTGAAACCGTTAGCTTGTTATTTGTGAGACTAGTTAATATGCGGCTTATGTTTTGCTGTAGATTACCCGAATAGTCGTCATACATCGGAATCTGTATAGGTAGAGATGTCCCTTCCGCTGCGCCGCGGACTACTTTGTTGTCAACCTCAGCTTCAATTGTAAGCCAGGCTGATGGTCTTGTCGTTATAGTGCCGAAGGGTAGATGCACGGGATTTGTAAAAGGTATTTCAATAAGCTCTACGAAATAGTGCTTTATTCGTATATTACTTTTTAGGATATTTTCCATTTATTTGTCTATCACCTCGTGTACAATCAGCTCAATTGGATCAAGGATGTAGTTAAGCTTTAAATGACTCCCAACTACTGACAGTTCGGTGCAGCCGAGAACGATAACTTCGGCGCCGCGGGCGTGGAGTTTTTGTACTTCACGCTCAAGTACTGGTGTAAGCTTATTGCTTGGCGTGCCAGAGATCACGCTGCGAATAATTTCTTCTATCGCCTTTATGCTAGCGCTATCGGGCGTTAATACGTCGTCGCCATATAAGCGTTGTCTAATAGTTGTCGGTGATGCGACAAGACCAACATGTCTACCCCTAAACTGTTTTTGTGCAAGACTAATGAGCGAAATGAGCTTGCCTCTGGTGGCCGCTTGGATGTCGTCATACAATATATGAGCAGTGTTACAGGCGATAAAACCTACATCAACCGATGACATGTCAATCTCTTTCAGGCATGTCAAAATATAGTTTTTTGCAGCTTCCTTTTTTGTTTCATCGGATATAAAGTCCTCCACGTTAAGTGATAAATGGGTGATGCGTGGATAGTCACTGTTACCGGTATTTTGATAATGCTCTTGATAGGTTTCAATCAAGCGCTTATGGGCATGGATGCTTGCTTGCGGACCCATGCCGCCAATGATAAGGATGTGCTTTTGCATATCTCCTCCTGGATTATTTGATCATTTGCCAAGATACTATGTTGGCATCACCACGGTCATAGTCCAGGTTGTCATATGATATAGTTTTTGTTTGTGGTCTTTCGTCTGTAAGCATGCCATCATATACGGCTCTTACTACATAGCGACCTAGAGTAAACTTTCGTATTCGGTTTTGTTCTTGCATGCGCTCAAGCGCAGATGTTATCCCCCTCTCGACTTTTGGGTTCTGCGTTCTTGTATATATATTCAACAGACCTGATTTTTCAGTAAACGCTAAACGTCTATCATTTAAACTAGAGTATAATCCTAAGCCTTGGTATGCTTTGGCGATCGCTGCTGCGGCAAAATAAGCACATGGATACACGAGCGACGTGTGTTCAATCCCTTTATTGTCAGCAGTCTCAACTGCTAGCGCGCTAAACCCGGCGACATTATTGTCACTGTCAAGTCCGATGAGTAATTGATCGCCCTGCATATGAGAGAGAGCGTCCTCGGGGCTAATGCCCCCCCCCGAATGCACTTCCTACACATTCAGCAATCCCATCTATGTACTGCTGCGAAAGATCGTTGCTTGATGCTATATCGCGCAATTCTATTATCTGAAAATGTTGCTTTCTCATATTACGTAAATCCTGTAAAGTATTTTATTAAAAGGCTAACTATAATTTTAGACTATCATAGTGATATTTTGATGTCAAAAATGTGTGATTCTTGCGGGTATTTTGAATAATGGAGTCATAGCAATTTAAGTAGTCTGGCACTTCTTACTGCTAAATGTTGGTATGGTAGGCATAACGAATACTCTTTAGCGGGTTAGTTGTTGGTTTGTATATTTTATGTATGCTTCTTATGCATACTTTAATTTTACCGACTATTTTAGGGCAATTTATTCACCTTATAGCTCTTTTGCAGTAATAGTGAGCTTCTTTCTTATTAAACATAGATGATGCCTCGTATTGCTTAGGTTTGGAATACAAATATTGATTTAAGTCAATAACGATGTTGAAGTCGCTAATAGCTGTTGGGTATGTGCTCATACTATAATTAATAGTAGCATGCAGGGAGTGATATCGTAAAGTCTCGAATGCCTTTGTCGCATCCGTTATGCGTTGACGCTTGGACTGCGAATTGTTATTGTGAAGACAGTTAAAAGTAAGGAAAAGTATGGAGACGAACAAAAAACTTATCACCGCAGCGGGAGGCAATGGCACAGTAATTGAGATTCTTGATCATACGCTTCTTCGGCGAGATTACGAGTCGCGTGGCAAGATTCTTGAGCGCGATTTTACCGCGCGCGGCGTTGAGCAGGCCGGTTTCCTCATTCCGAGTGAACGACACTTTGAAATGGCTGGTGGCGAATTTTGCGGTAATGCGACACGCGCTGCAGCTGTCTTGCTTAGTCAAGTGCAGGATGAAAATAATGTATCTTTTTCAGTTTCTGGATTTAATGGCGTTGTTAGCGCTTCTGTTGAACGGCGAAGTAATACTACCTTTTTCGTTAAGGCTTCGTTTCCAGGCATGAAAATTGGGATAAAAACTGTACCGCTTGAAAACGGTACAGTTGTCTCAATTGTTGATTTGGGCGGTATTGTGCATGTGATCATTGAAGGGGTTCTTCCTGCTGATTATATTCCGCAACACCGTCAAATTGTTAAGTATCTTGGACTGCGCAATCGTGATGCTGTTGGTGTTGTTTGGTATCAAAAAGCGACGTCGGATACGATTACGATTCATCCTGTTGTATGGGTGCGAGCGGTAGACACCTGCTACTATGAATCATCATGCGGATCGGGAACTATTGCGGTTGGTAAAGTTACGGGCAGTCAGTTGATCACTCAGCCAACCGGTAAGACTATTTCGGTCGAGTTCTTTGAAGACCGTGTAGTGTTGGCTAGTGAAATGGAAATTGTTTATTGAGGCGTACAGCATCTCTTTAGAGTAATTACTGATTTGCCTTAATCCTAAAATCTACTGGACCGTATAAAGCTGTCCTACCGTAAAATGCCGCCCATTCGCGGTCGCCATACGAAAAGTGCCACCATTCGCCGTAGAATGGCGCGAAACCTTCGGCGATCATCGCATCATGGAGGCGCCGACGGTTGGCAATTTGGTTAGCGGATAGTCCTGCTGCGTATGTTTTGATGATATCCAGATTAGAGTAATTGGCTATAGAGCTTCCCATATCAAGAGGTTTATCATTCTTGTCTACGATCGTTAAGTCGACCGCTGCGCCCATTGGATGTCCGGCAACGTCTGGTACGGCGATGAAATCGTGAGTTAAGCGTATTAAATCGTACTCAGGCATTTCCGGATTATCTTTTCGTAAGGCTGCTTTGCGTTTGCGAAAGTATGCCTGCTGAACGTTTGGGTGGCGATAGCCATATACGATACGCAGCCGCAAATCATCTTCTTGCAGGGTGTTATTGACCCTGGCTAATCTTTGAGCGACAGTATCGCGTACGATAATCAGGCTGCCGGTATAGGCGTGCATATCAGATTGTTCGTATTCTGCAATTATCGTCGGACTATATGTTCGTACATCAACCAATGGCTCTTGGCTATTGCCTGGCTGAACAGCTGCCATATCATCGTATGTCAAGATTCGTTTGTTCTGTATATTGATGTTTTTTGATGTGATCTTTGACATAAAAACCTCCCTAGATAAAATTAATAAGTTATTATATCTAAGGAACGAGAGGTAATTAAAAAAGGAACCTCCCGCGGTCCCATCCTTATTCTATGATTCATTACTGAATTATAGCGCTCAGTACCGGCTCTACGAATGGATCGCGATTTCGGTTGTGTAACTTTACGGCTTCACTCCCGTGGTGTATTTTGACACCCAGCTCGTTCCGGCGTGACTGGAACTCAGACGCTTTATAGTACATAGTGTATATGAAGATGCTGTACCGCGCAAGACTTACAGTATGACTTTCCTGATAACATTTGCGGTAACATGGGCTGTTAAGTAAATCAGCGTAAACTTTTTAGGTAATTTTGTTTAGCGAATTTTGGTCATAAATCCCTTAATTGAGATCGTTCCTCTTCGGTTAGTTCTCTTCGGTTGAAGTATTCTTTTATCTCGTCTTCTATAAAACAGAGTACCCAAGCGAGGATGATGAATATAATCGGAAAAGCAACTAAATGTAAAGCGTAAAATAATCCAATGGGCAGACTTATAAGTAGAACTGCCAAAATAGGTATAAATGATTTTATGCTCGTTTTGCGAATAGTGTACCATTCTGTAAAGAATAACGTAATTGATATAAATAGAATTAACGTTTTCATAATGTTATCTCCGCTCTTTTCTATGGAAATTAATTAGTTTTTTAGCTGCTTCGTAGGACACTTCACCATCAAGAGCCAGTTGTTTAACTAAGCTGGTAAACGTATCGTTGTCCAGCGGGCTGCTAGAAGCTTTTTGAATCAACTTGTCTAGGCGTAACCGAATAGTTGGATAAGAGACATTGTAATATTTAGCCATTTCTTTTAGAGAGCCCGAATTAATAATAAATTGCCTTGTGAATTCAAGATCTTCTTCGGTTAATAAGGTCAGCCACTGAGGAAGTTTGTTCGTAGATATCTTTGCTATCTCCTTTCTATCCTCAGATTAAACCTAAATAATATTAAAGTCAAGTTTAATATTATTTAGGTTTTATTGTTTTAGCCAATTTCTTCAAACGATTTCTAATAGCCCGTTTATTGAAAAAAGGAATGCGCCGCCGATAGCAGCACATTCCTAGCTGTATTGCTTTTATGAGCTACCTTTTCTCCCCGTAGCCTTTCGTCAACTTTTTATTGCGCAACTTTAATACTACATCCGCCGCTTTTGCCAACTGCTTGCTGTGGGTGACGACGATGACGCATTTGCCGTTGTCATGAGCGGCTGAGCGTAGAGTAGCGATAATATCGCTGGCGGTGGCTTCGTCTAGGTTGCCGGTCGGTTCGTCGGCGAGAATAATTGGCGCGTCGGAAACAAGGGCGCGCGCAATTGCGACGCGTTGCTGCTGTCCGCCGGATAGTTTGAGAACGCTGCGGCGGATATGGTCGTCATCCAAGCCCATGCTGCGCAAGGTTTCGGCGGTGGCTTTTGGATTGACGAGTTTCAGGTTCTCTAATGGTGTTAGGTAGTCGATCAGATTGTAGTTTTGAAAAACCAGCGAGATGGTATGCTTGCGGTGATATGAATAGCCCTGATCGGCAATATTTTGGTCGTTGAAGAGGATTTGCCCGCCGGTCGGTTCGTCTAGACCAGCGAGCAACCCGAGCAATGTTGATTTACCGGCGCCGGATTGCCCGACGATAGCGTAGAAGTTTCCTGGCTGGAAATCGTAGCTAATGCCATTGAGCACATTGCTCGTACCGTCGGCGTATGAGTAGATAATGTTGTCGAGAGTTAATGTTGACATAAAGTCTCCTATCGTAATGTGGTTAAAATTTGTTTCGGGGTGCGGCGCAGAATAGGCGCGAGAGCTACTATACCGGAGGCGACGACTACAGCAAGACCAAGGCTGGCTGCGAGAAGGTAGCTAGCGAGTGGCGCAGCTTGCGGCTGAACGGCCAGCGTGCCGGCAACATGGCTGGAGTTATTCAATAGATTGGATGTGAGATGGTGCGATAGTGCCTGGCTACTAAGCATAGCGCCTAGCAGCGCGACGATGGCGATAAGCAATAGTTCAATCATTATTTGCTCGGCGATTTGCCGTTTGCTTGTGCCGATGGCGAGCAATGTGCCAATCTCGTGGATGCGGCTGCGTACCCAGAAAACCAACACGAGCGACAGTGTTGCTATTCCAGCGAGACTAATGCCAAGCGTACCGATGGCTAGAATGTGCTCAATGCTAGCGATGCTATTGATAACGTTGGCAAATGACGCAGCATTATCGGTTAATTCTAGTTTGCTCCACTCAAGCGGCAAAGTTTTGACGCGCCTGACGAGGTCTGGCAAAGCACGCGGGTTGGAGGAAAAGTATGTGGCGCGGGTAAGCTGCTTAGAACCAGATAGTTGCTGCGCCGCCGCTAAAGAAGTAATGATTTGGTTTTCTGCCTGATCGGACGGTAGCGGACCAGGTTTGTCGGTTTTGCCGCTGAATATGCCGGTGATAGTAAGATCAACCTGACGGTCGCCTTGCTGTAGCTGTATGCGGTTGCCTAGTTTTAACCCGTTCTTTTGTGCAAAGGCCGTGTGGACTAGTGCTGCCTGCCGGGTATTTTCGCTAATATGTTTACCCTGCTCCAGCTGGTATAGCCGCCCGGTAAATTGGCTGAGCGATTGGCTGTCGGTTGTGCCAGTGACGCCGGCTGCGGCATCGGCTTCGTTGCTGAGCTGAATACCACCGTCAATCAACGTTAATCCATTTGGTCGAGCGGTTGTTTGCACTTGGTAGTTGCGCGCTCCTATCTCAGCGAGGCGCCGCACCGTATCGGCGTCTTTTATTGGTAAGCCTTCGCCTTTAGTACCGCTCAGGCTAAAACCGGCGCGGATGTTGCGCTCAACATTCAAGCGTAAGTTTGTCATTGTCTGTCGCACTGCCACTGTGCTCATGAGCAATGTAAAGATGAGTGCTATCACTGCCAGGATGATGAGACTGCGCGTGAGCCGGCGTACCACGGCCGTCCACGCACGCGTTAGCATAGCCATCGGTTACTCCACCTCCGTCAGTAGTTCTTTTGGCGTTGATTGGGTGACTGGTCGGCTCGCGAGCAGTACCGCAGCAATGATAATGATTAATCCGACACTCCACACTGCGACGAGGTCGCTTGGCGCTACTTGCACAGAAACTTTTTCGAGCGTGCGCGACGAGATGACCGAGTCGGCATTAGCACCAAGTGATGCGCCTTTGAGCTGTGCCTCGCCTGCTTGCTTGGCGTTGTGCGCCGCTTGATTGACGATATGGTCGCCTACATGTTGTGCTACTAATCCGGCTGTGAAGAACGAAGCGCCAAAAGCGATAACCGCAATCATGACTATCTCTGCGATGTATTGCAAAACGATGTTTGATTTTGAGATGCCAGTTGCGAGTAATACGCCTGCTTCGCGTTTACGTTCGTTCATCCAGAGGAATAACACGAGGCTGATGATAACAACACTGAAGAAGCCGGTTGCGACCAACATGCCGTCAATGAGGCTGTATACGCCCTTGACTGCACCCGTTACGCCTGCTAACTCTTGGCTATTTTTAGTTAATTGATACATGCGCCAGTTAATTGGTAATTTTTCCGCTTGCTTCAGTAGTTCGTCAAGCTGTGCAGCACCTTTAGTGAAGAATGTAGCATCCTGGTAAATTTCTGTTTGCTCGGTATCTTTACTGAGCGTGCGTGTGGTAGCAATGTCGGTAAAGAACAAATTCTCAAACAGCTCGACTTGGTAAGTAGCCTGGCGTGGGTTGGTACCGCTAAACATTCCGACGATTTGTACGGTGGCTTTTTCTGTTGAGTTATGCCGGTTGTCGGTGTCGTGCGGGTTAGCTTTAAGCGTAAAGGTGTCGCCAAGCTTGCGTCCGTTTTTCTGCGCCCATTTTTCGTGTACGAGGATTTTGTGCGTATCGTTTGGCTTGATATGCCGCCCGGAGGTTAATTTAATTGAACCGGCGCGGAATTTATTTTCCAGCTCTGAAGTATTAACGCCTAATACATCAGCAGCGTTGCCGAATTGTGCCGCTTTGCTCGTATCGTAACCGCTCGTGCCGTCCGGTAGTGACACTAACTTGGTATCGGGAAAATCGCTTAAGACTTGCTGGCGTGCTACGTAATTTGTTACTCCTGGCAGGTGTTTGATTGCATTGATATCTTTGCTGGATACAGTGCCAGATCCGCGGTTCGTCCCGGGGTTTGTCCGCTGATTATTACCTAAGGTAGCGCCCGTCATGAGTGTTTTATCTAACTCTTTAGCTGCATGGTCGGTTGAATGCTTGATGGCAAACCCGCTCAGCATGATGGTTGCCATCACGAGCAAAATTGCCAGTACGATGAGGCTTTTTAGTTTTTTCCTGGCGACGTACAGCCAGGCTCGGTGCATAAATGACATAAATCTCCTTTCGTTACTTTCACATCGGAGTGTAGCACGCTAATATGAAAGTAATGTGAAATGGAGATTATGGTTTGCTGGTGTGAGTGGTACGGTGGTTGGCTATGGTAGTCTGGCGTTCAGTACTAAAGTCGATTATAAAGCGCACGCCATCTTTGACTGGTGTAAATTGATACGACCAGCCGCGTGCGTCAAGGAGTAACTTTACAGTGTAAAGACCAATGCCGCTGCCAATTTTATTCGTTTTTCCCCTGCTTTGTCGTAAGCGGTAGAATGGTTCAAATACGCGGGTGCACTCGCGCGTACTGAGCGGTTTGCACTGATTTGTAACAGAGAGTACGTTATGATGAATGCGCACGCTAATCGTGCTGCCGCGATTACTGTAGCGCACGGCGTTTGAGATTACGTTTGACAAGACGCGCTGAAGCATGTCAGGATTAGCGCGGACTTTAAGCGGCGTAAGATCTGCTGCAAAGACCAGCTTCCGTGTTGACGCTAGCAATTGGTAGTCGTTGATAACATACTCTACGAGCTGGTCAACTCTCAACGTTTTTTGGCGCGCGACTGCTTGCTCGGCGGTTTGGCTAGTACGTAGCGTATCTTGTACCATAGCGGCCAGTCGGTCGACTGTTGCGAGCGATTCAGCTAATTGCTGCTCTCGCTCTGCCGCTGGTGTAACGCCGAGCTGTATATTTTCGAGCATAATTCGCAGGCTCGCAAGCGGCGTCTTGAGCTCGTGCGAAGCGGCGTGCAAAAAGGCTATTTTTTCTTTTTCGAGGCGCGTAATATGCGCGTTTTCACGTTCCAGCGACTGAATAGTGCGGCGCAAATTATCATATAGCCGGTTGACGTTGTTTCCTAGTACGGCGATTTCGTCTTGACCCTTACCTGTGTAATGCGCGTCGGGCTGCAGCTGCTGCATTGCTGTGGTAACCTTTGCTATGCGGCGGATAGGGCGCGTAATAAACTGGCTGTAGCAGTAAGAGAAGATAAGCGCCACGAGCAGAGATGCTGTCATCGTATATGGCAAAATCCGCAGCGTTGTTGCTTTTGCTTGGTTAACAGACTCGACATCGGCGAGGAGCTTGACGCTCACTATGCCCGCCGATCCGCGCACTGTCGTCGTTCTAATGATGATTGACGCCGGATCAATATGCTCGCCAGCAATTGTCACGAGGCTTGTGTCAACTGGCTGCTCAGCGATGATATTAACTGCTTGAAACCCCTGAAATGTCTCGTCTCGTCCGTCGATCGTTAGTGTGATGGTGACGTTATGACGTAGCGCAAAGCTACGGGCAGTTTGTCGCATAGTATCAGCTGATTGTCCGCGTAATTGGCGGCTTAAATCGACTATCTGGGATTCAGCCGTCTGCTGTTTTTGCTGTAAATAGACTGCTGGCATTAATAAATAAATTAACCCGTGTGCTATGATAATCATCGCTGCGAGCATGCTGATTGACGCTAGGAATGTTTTAGGAAATAACGTTAGGCGCTTCATAGCGGTAGCCGACTCCCTTCACAGTGACGATGCAATCAAGATGTAGTCGTTTGCGTAGATTTTTGACGTATACGTCAATGACGCGGTCAAATGGCAATTCCTCGTGTGTCCATAGCGCATCCAGTATTGCTTGCCGGCTCCAGACGCGTCCAGGGTGACTAACGAATAATTTCAGTAGCTGGATCTCTTTTGGTGTTAAGGCAGCGTCGCGCCCTGCGTATTGGCTAGTATAAGCTGCGAAATCTACCTCTGCTTTGCCATAATGCCAGCGTTTCGGTAGCGGCGGATGGCGGCGTAATAGCGCTTGCAGGCGTTTGTCTAAAACAGTGAGCGAAAACGGTTTGGTTACATAATCGTCCGCTAATCGATTAAAACTGCTGATTTGGGTAGCTTCGTCGCCAAGTGCGGTTACGATGAGCACCGGGACATCGCTTACCTGTCGTAATTGTTCAAGCACTTCAAGTCCCGTCATGTCTGGCAGCATAATATCAAGTATGATGATATCAGCCTGCTGGATCTGAGCGAGTGCCGATTGTCCGTCCTCTGCTGTCAGTACTCGGTAACCGCGCGTACGCAGAAATCGCCCCGTGCCTTCGCGTAGTGCCGGTTCGTCCTCAACCAGTAGAATTGTGGGGTGCGTCGTTTCCAGATCGCCGTGTGTCATATTGGCAATTATAGCATGAGGCAGAGGTCATTTATTTGCTACTTGATTTTTAACTGGTGGCACGAGAGGACTCGCTCTTCTGATTGACAACCGTTATCTTTGGTCGGTATCATAAAACCATATGCGTAACAGGTTACCGAGCGTGTTCCGGTATAAGCTGCAGTACTTGCCGTACGATATGGTTGCAGCGCTTGTAGTGACAGCGGTGACTGTGCCGAGCGCGTTAGCGCTTGCTGTAATCGTCGGTGTGCCGCCAGTGATGGGTCTGTATGCGGCGATGATCGCGCCGATTGTATTTGGATTGTTGGCGCATACGCGGCGGTTAGTAGTCGGTCCGAACTCGCCGACAGCGATTTTAGTGGCGTCCGGTGCGGCGTTGGTTGCGGCAGCGGGTACGGCTGAGTATATGAACGCGGTATTTGTACTCGGGCTGATCGCCGGCGCGATACTGATACTACTCGGCGTGGCGCGGTTCGGGTTTTTGTCGGATTTAATTTCGCGCCCGGTAATGATTGGTTTTTTGGCAGGCGTAGGCGTGCAGATTGTCGTATTGCAATTGGCGGCATTATTGGGCGTGAAAGTTGCGGGGCACGGTGAAATATGGCATTACATCGGCTCAATTATGGCGCAAATGCCGTCAATCAACGGCATGACGGTGACAGTATCAATCCTTGTCATTGGTACGATGATAGTGTTTCACCGCACGCGCGTGCCCGGCGAATTGGTTGGATTAGTTGTAGCAGCGTTATTTGCAATAATATTTCATGTACAGGACTTCGGCGTGGCGTTTGCGGGAGAATTACCGCGCGGACTGCCGCGATTTATGTTGCCGCATGTTGATTTTGATTTGGTAACGGTATTGCTGCCGACAGCGTTGTCGATCGTTGTGGTATCGCTAGTGCAGTCTACGACGATGATTCGTAATTTAGCGAGCGACCACGATGAGGACGTGGCGCTGAACCGTGATTTTGTGGCGCTTGGCGTATCGTCGATTGCGACGTCGCTGTTCCAAGGATTCTTGGCGAACGCGACGCCATCGCGTACGCAGGTGGCAAGCAATGCGGGTATGCGTTCGCAGATGACGACAATTCTGTCCGGTATCATGGTCGGCGGGCTACTGCTGTGGGGCGGATCGTTGTTTCGCTACGTGCCGCAAGCAGCGTTAGCGGCGATTGTGTGCGTTATTGGGTTTCAACTGATTCGATTTCGTGAATTGCGTAATTTGTGGATGGTGCGCTACGAAGAGTTTGTTGTTGCGATGATTGCGTTAGTATGCACGGTGCTGTTCGGTGTACAGCTCGGCGTGCTGATTGCGGTAACAGTGTCGCTGATGGAGCGCTTGCGCCGGCAATATCGCCCGCACGATACGATTTTGCTGCGCGACGGTGTACTATCGGATTGGGCGAAAGAGCGTCTTGGCCGCGAGCAAAAAATACCGCACGACGTGTTGGTGTACGGATTCGACGAATCGCTGTTTTTTGAGAATGTGAATTATTTTGTAGCGCGGCTTAAGCGAGCGATTATGCGGGCGCGCCATGCGGTGCGCTACGTGGTGATTGACGCCGGTGCGATTGACGACATTGACTACACGGCGATTGAAGAGTTGAAACGGTTGTACCGCGAGCTGAGCGAAGATGGAATTGCTATTGCTTTTGCGCATATGTCGCCGAGCCTGCGCGCGCAGTTTGATATTTACGGCATGACAGATATCATCGGCGAGCGGAATTTATACGCAACGCTAACGAAAGCGCTGGCTCATCCGGCGAGCCCGCCGGCGCGCGATATGATTTTAGACCTGAACCTTGACCCAGCGCAGTATGTTGTGGTCGGCGGCGCGGTGCTTGATATGCTGCATTTGCGCGATACGCATGACGTTGATATTGTCGTATCAAACGAGATTTACGAACAATTCCGCGCGCAAAAAACCTGGCACGAAGCCACTTGGACAAGCGGTAAGCGCGTGCTCGTACGCGGGCAGTATACGCTTATGAAAACGTGGATGGGCTGGCCGCTGCGGCAATTGCAGCGCGACGCCGAGCGTATTGAGCAAATTCCTTGCGTATCCACCGAGCGGCTTATTGACGCTAAGCGGCGCATCGGGCGGCGCAAAGATGTTTCTGATATAACGCTATTGCGCTCGCGGCGGTCAAAGCGGCGTTTGCAATAGATAATTCCTTTGACTTGCCCTTCGTGTAGCACGGAGAAGAAAATAGCCCCCAATGACTCAAGCTGATTTTTTTGGACGAAAAACGATTTAGTAAACTAAAACAAAATATCCGGAGAAGCGGAATCGGTATGCATAAATGTACTGTGTGATTGAGAAATTTATTCGGGGACTTGGTAGTCTTCTAGCGGCTTATGTATCACAGACGGATGGAATAGCTACGATAAGCTACTACTTCTCGGTTATATTCACGATAGCTATAATCACGGCAAAAGAGGTTATGCTAACACTAATAAAAGTTGAGTTGATATAGGTGGGGTTAGGTGGCTGAGCCTGAGAGTAGGATGCTCTTTTACTTTATTCTCAGATTTGCTATTATAGGCTGTAAAGGCAATGACATAGCAGACACTATCGAGCCGAGAGAAGAAAGTAAGAGCTTAGTGCTTGCAACTAGAACTCTCCGGGAGCGCCCGTGATAGCGTGCAATGAGGCTATTGTAGCGAAGCAAGGTGGCACCACGTTTGATAACGTCCTTGCAACTAGCGTATATGTTAGTTGCAAGGATTTTTAATTTTAACAGGAGAAAGGACAAGATGAAACATCTAACCGCGCAAGAATTAATTGAAAAAGGCGAACACACTACCGCTACACTAGAGGGATGGGTGGATACAATACGTAATCAAGGAAAGATTTTATTTATCGTGCTACGAAATGAGCATGGATTATTTCAGGGAGTAGTGTTAAAAAAGAATGAGAAAATATTCAGTACCAGCAAGGGTTTAACCGACGAGTCCGTTATTCGTATGTCTGGCAGTATTCAAATTCAAGACGCCGCTCCGCAAGGAGTAGAGTTGCTAGTGGAATCTATAGACATATTGTCAAAAGCCAATTCACAACTTCCTATACCAGTTGCCGAACACGCAGAAAATGAAGCAGATCTGCAGAATAGGCTTGATTGGAGATGGATAGATTTACGCCAAAATAGCAAAAAGCTTATTTTTGAGATATGGACAACAATGGAACAAGCTGCGAGAAACTATTGGGTTTCAAACGGCTATATAGAAATTCACTCGCCTAAATTGCTCGGGACGCCAAGTGAGGGTGCAGCAGAACTATTTGAGCTAGATTACTTTGGCAAGAAGGCTTACCTTGCCCAGTCGCCACAATTCTATAAGCAAATGGCGATGGCATCTGGCTTTGATAAAGTGTTTGAGGTTGGTCCGGTTTTCCGGGCAAATCCATCGTTTACATCGCGCCATGATACTGAATTTACCGGTTATGACATGGAGCTTTCGTATATTGATTCACATTACGATATTATGGATGAGGAAGAACGTTGGCTTGAAGCGATGATTCGTACTGTTAAGGAGGTGCATGGTAAGAAAATTTACGATAGCTACAGCAGAGATGTCATCGTTCCGACGCTTCCCTTTCCTCGTATACCGCTTCGTGATGCAAAAGAAATGTTAGCGAAGAAAGGAGTCAACTCAGAAAAATCTGATGACTTAAGTCCGGAGGAAGAGCGAGCTCTCTCTGAGATTATAAAAGAAAAGTACGGGCATGAATTTGTATTTGTAACAGAATACCCTGTGTCAGCTCGCCCTTTCTATCACATGAGGCCTGAAGGAGATCAAACGCTTACAAAAAGCTTTGACTTATTATGGAACGGCATAGAGATAACAACCGGCGCTCAGCGTGAGCATCGCTATGAGCAACTAATGAAGCAGGCAGAAGAAAAAAGCTTGCACAAAGAACCACTTGAATTTTATTTCAACTTCTTTAAGTACGGTTGCCCGCCTCATGGAGGTATTGGTCTCAGCCCAAGCCGGCTCTTGATGAAACTGCTAAACGTCTCTAACGTACGTGAAGTAACCTATCTTTATAGAGGACCGAAGCGGTTGACGCCATAAAATAAACATCACACCAAATACTCCATTAGCTACAGTTATAACTGTTATAACGTAACTCAAAAAGGATTTGGTGTGATCGGGCGGGTACTGGCATGCTTATGGTTTAAGCCGCCAGTATCCGCCCGTGGAGTATAAAAATATACTCCATACTCACGATCATGGTGTGAGACGGTTGATCCCGCGATAAAGGAAGGTGGCCTCCCTCACATTGCTGAGTCCCGTGATGCACATGAGCAGTCGGGTCAGACCGATGCCAAACCCGCCATGCGGCGGGCAGCCGTACCGGAAGAAATTAAAGTAGTCCTCCAGAGGAGCGAGGGTATAGCCCTTCTCCTTAGCCTGCTTAACCAGCTGCTCATAGCGATGCTCACGCTGAGCACCTGTCGTGACCTCAAGCCCCTTCCACAGAAGGTCAAAGCTTTTGGTCACGCTAGTGTCAGGGTGGCGCATGTGGTAGAACGCGCGTACCTCGGCCGGATAGTCGGTTACAAAAACGAACTCGTGACCGTACTTCTCGGCGATCAGACGATAGAGCAGACGCTCTCCCTCAGGGTCGAGGTCCGCCTTCTCTGTGATTTCGTGACCCAGCCTTGCGAGCCACTTACGTGCTTCGCTCAGCGTGATCCGCGGGAACGGAGTTGTTGGCGCTTCAAGTGTCGTTCCGAAGATCGCCTCAAGTTCGGTGCCGTGCCTTTCGGCAACGACACCCAGAATGAAAGCGAGGAACTGCTCCTCAAACTTCATCACTGTCTCGTGCGACTCTACCCACGCGAACTCCGTGTCTACTGATGTAAACTCAGTGTCATGACGGGAAGTGTGCGACGGGTTAGCTCGGAATACCGGACCGATTTCGAAGACGCCTTCAAAGCCACCAGCAATCGCCAGCTGCTTGTAGAACTGCGGTGACTGGGCCAGGTAGGCCGTTCGACCGAAGTACGGTAGAGAGAACAACTCTGCCCCGGACTCGCTAGCTGTACTAAGAAGCTTCGGTGAATGGATCTCGACGAATCCGCGCTCCGCCCAAAATTGGCGCATGGCTCGCTCGAGCGTCGTCTGAACCTGCAAGATCAACTGGCTCTCGGGAGAGCGCAAGCTAACCTGACGGTGATCCATGCGTACCTCAAGTGATGCTCCTGCCTGGATAGGCAGAGGCTCGGCGAAGTTTGCAACTTCAATCGCTGTCGGGGTAATCTCGATGCCGCCCAGTTTGACCTGAGGCGCCTTGATTACCTTACCCGTGACGATGACTGCAGACTCGGGAGTGAGCTGTTCGATCAGTTGAGCAAGCAGCTCACTCTTAGACTTCAGATGTGTAACCTGAACCTTGCCAGTGGAGCCGCGGATAATGACGAACTGTACACTCTTGTGCACCCTAACTGCTTCCACGAATCCTTTAACGGCTACTACGTGACCGACCTCCCGTATGATCTCCCCAGCCATAATCCTTACGGACATGACGCCCCTTTCTCTAGTGGTTGATGCTCCGTCAACCACATTGGTGAAAAGTGACTATTACGGGTGGCTCATTTCTGTAGAAGCATCTCGAATACTATTTTTATCGACGCCTAGCGATAGCCCGAAACCCTAGCCCCCTAATGTCTCTCGATGTCGTTAATGATAATACTTTGTCTACTGAATTTGCGACTGCCAAATGTACGTCTCCTAGATGTGCATCATACCACTACTTTAGTTATATTGTCTCACTTCCCATATACTTAATTTAACTCCGGGCGCTTGCCGAGGAATGTGCGCCCGAACCATTTGTGCAGCTCTAATACGATAATCGGCAGGACGAATGCGACTGTTGTTGCGGCGGCGAAGTCGGTAGCAGCAATCGGTGCAACGTGCAAGTAGGGAGCAAATGGACTTGCGATTGCGATGAGCTGCAGCCCGACCGCGACGAGCAACCCGACGAGGAACGGCGTATTGCGCTTTTTAATGCGCCGGAAGAGCGACTCGTAATCGCTGCGAGCCTCAAACGCGCCTGCCCACTGCACTGTTGCAAGCGCGCAAAATGCGACTGTGCGCGCATAGCCAGCACCATGCCAATGGTCAAACAGCGCGTAGAGTGTCAGCACAAGCACTGCCATTAGGAGCGCCATGATGATGATTCGCGAAATCATAAACGTACTGAGCAACGGCGCGTTGGCGGGTTTAGGCGGTTGCTTCATATTGCGTGCTTCGCCTGGCTCCATACCGATCGGAATAACCATTGCGCTATCAGTGACAATGTTGATCCACAAGATCTGTACTGGCGTGAGCGGCAGCGGCAACCCAACGATGAGCGATCCGAGCGACACGAGCACCTCGCCTAGATTTGTCGACAGTAAATACGTTACCATGCGTTTGATATTAGCGTATACGGTACGCCCTTCATGAATTGCTGACACGATCGACTGGAAATTATTGTCAAGCAGAATGATGTCGCCTGCATCTTTGGCAATTTGTGCGCCCGAGCCCATTGCGACGCCGACATGTGCGTTCGTGAGTGCAGGGATGTCGTTGACGCCATCGCCTGTCATAGCGGTAATATCATGTTGCTTGAGAATTTCTAAGATGCGGTGCTTATACTCTGGCAGTACGCGCGCGCAGACGCGAATGGTTTTTAGGCGTTCAGCAAGGTCATCGTCGGACATCATACTCATTTGGCGGCTATCAAACACCTCGCTGCGATGATGTACGAGCCCTAGCTCCCTGCCAATATGATATGCTGTTTCAAAATGGTCACCGGTAATCATGCGCACGGTAATGCCGGCGGCCTGCGCGGTGGCAATAGCACTTTTTGCTTCCGCACGGAGCGTGTCGGCGATAGCGACGAATCCGTCAAACGTGATACGCTGGCGCGGCGATATTTCCTCAAGTGATTCCAGCGGCTTCTTAAGCGTTGCGTGCCCGAGCGCAATCACGCGAAATCCAAGCCCCGTTAGATGGTGCAGTTCAATAGTGGCGCGTTCGCGCTCGCCTTCAGTTAAGTTACAGCGTTCAATTAGCTGCTCAGGCGCGCCCTTGAGTGCTAGTGCGTACTGTGCGCCGTTATGATACAGCGCACCGCTCAGCGCTAAAGCATGTTCGAATTGATACGCCTTTACTGGTTTACGAACGTTTGCCGGCGGATTTTTTGCGATAAACGAGCGAAATGCTGTATCAAGCGGATCGGCGACGCTGTGCCGCGTGTGTGGTACGATTGCATCCGCCAAAGTCTGTAATGTGCATTTACGTTGGTTGCGCGGATGCCATAATTCTTGTACTGACAGTTTATTGTGCGTAAGCGTACCAGTTTTATCGGTAGCAATAGTTGTAATTGCGCCAATTGATTCAATTGATCCCATTGTGCGTACCAATGCTTTACGTCGTGCCATTCGCTGCATAGCGAGAACCAGGATAATTGAAATTGCAATTGGTAAGTTCTCAGGCACAGCGCTCACGCTCAGCGCGATCACGAATCGTAGCGCTTCATCCCATGCGATTCCGCGCCACAGCGCTAGCCCCATTGTGACGAGTGCAACGAGACTAATGACGATAACGATCTGTGTGATAAGCGTATCGATTTTCCTTTCGACTGGATTAACTTCTTCGCTCGTCGCCGACAAGTCGCTCAGCCGCCCAAATTCAGTGTTGTTGCCTGTCGCTACGACGACGGCACGCGCTTCGCCGCCGATAACGAATGACCCCTGGAAGACCATGTTTGATTGTTCGTAGATTTGCCGGTCGGTGCCAAGCGTTTCAACTTGTTTTGAAATTGGCAGCGATTCGCCCGTTAGCTGCGACTCGTCGACGCGAAACGACCGCGCTTCAATAATGCGGGCATCGGCAGGAATCTTGTCTCCTTCGTCCAGTACAATGACATCACCCGGTACAATGTTGACAGCGTCGACTGTGACGCTTTTATCTTTGCGCAGCACCTCAACTTTCACTGTGGATCGCTTTTGCAACGAACGTAAAATCCGCTCGGTTGAAAACCGCTGCACGTAATAAATCAGAGCATTCATTAATATGATTGCGCCGATAATGGCTGCGTCAAAATACGACCGATGCCACAGGCTGATGCCAATTGCTACGACAAGCACCGCCATAAAGACTGATAAGAACGGTTCAAGCAGTTTGCGCCAGAGCGGCTCGGTGCGTAATTTTATTGAATTTGGCCCGTATTGCCGTAGCCGCTGTTTTGATTCAATTGCCGACAATCCGCCGCTTGTTGTTTGGAGATCGTCGAGTGTTTGTTTTACTGATTTTGTGTAGAAAGCCATAAGCATAGTATACTAGATCGGGTGCGCAATCTGAATGATTGCGCTATACTAATAGGCATGAAGGTACAGATTGAAATTGACACAAAAACGTTTATTCGTTTTTGGCTTGTGGTGATTGGTTTTGGCCTAGCGGGGCTAACAATTTATTTAGCGCAGACAGCGCTGGTTATTTTGGGCACGGCGCTGTTTTTGGCGCTTGCGCTCAATCGTCCAGTGGCGCGGCTGGCAAAGCTCATTCCCGGCAAAAGCCGGTTGGGCGGTACAGCGCTCGCATTTACGCTGCTCGTCGTGTTTTTATTTTGTGTCGTGTGGTTTGTGGTGCCGCCAATCGTGCAGCAGACGGCGAAGTTTGCCGAGTCGGTGCCCGGGATTATCGATCAGGCGAGCACGCAGTGGCACGGTGTCAATCGGTTTATTGACGAGCATAGCATGCGCGAGCAAGTAAACTCAGTTTTGGAGTCAATCAGAACGCAAGCATCCCACTGGGCGACTGATCTAAGCGGTAGCATTATTGGCAGTGTTGGCTCGCTGGCGTCGTTTGTGACCTCATTATTCTTGGTTATTGTCTTGTCGTTTTTGATGCTGCTCGAGGGGCCGGAGTGGATGCGGCGCGTTTGGGGTCTGTATGATAATCAAGCGCGCATGGAGCATCATAAACGGCTTGTTGGACGCATCTACAATGTTATTACCGGCTATGTTGCCGGGCAGTTGATAGTTTCCGGTATTGGTTCATTAGTAGCAGGTGCATTTGTATTCGGTATTAGTCTATTTGTGCCGGCGATTGACGCAAATTTGGTTATGCCGACAATTTTAATCGTGTTTGTACTGTCTCTGATTCCAATGTTTGGCGCGACGATTGCCGGCGTGCTTGTCACGCTGCTTTTGGCGTTTAACAATGTGCCGGCGGGTATCGCCTACGCGGTATTTTTCGTTGTGTACCAGCAGATTGAGAATAACTTCATCTCGCCGGCGATTCAGTCTAAGAAAGTCGAGCTATCAGCTCTGATGGTTCTGACAGCGGTGACGGTTGGTCTGTATGTTGCGGGTGTCGCTGGCGGTTTCATTGCTATCCCAATTGCCGGTACAATCAAAGTGTTCCTTGACGACTACCTTGAGCGCGCCAAAGCTAAGCGTGAAGAAAGTAAACACGACAAGCCGGTGCTCGGTAAGCTAGCGAGCAAGCTCAAAAAAGCTGCGTCATCAGAATAATATCGTTTTCATGCGTACGTCCAAATTGTATCGTGCGCCGTGTCGCGCACGATGATTCCCTGTGCTTTGAGCTGGTCGCGTAACTTATCAGAGTGCGCCCAATTTTTATTGTCGCGTGCGCGTCGGCGTTCTACCAGTAGCTGCTTAGCATCGTCGTTGATATCTGGCGTTGAATCAAGCAGCTGGAGCCCGAGCACATCGTCAATTGTTTGCAATAGTTCTACTAATCCCGTGCGGTAAATTGTGTCAAGTGGCCGTTGGCTAATGCTCGAAAACGACTCGTCGATAATACTAAGCGCTTCTGGTGTGTTCAGATTATTGTTGAGCGCTTCGCGCATTGCGCCGATCGCAGCCTGTGGCGATAAATACTGCGGCGCGTCATTGCGCTCTGTGTCGTCGTTTAGGCGGTCGTGAATTTGATGGCGCAGGCAGGCGACATCGCGCCAATTCTTCAAACGGTTGCGCGCAGCCGCTAGAATGTCAAATGAGAAATTTCCTTCGCTTTGGTAATGGCTTTGCAGAATAAACATGCGTAAATCCATTGCCGTGAAGCCGCGTTCTTTTAGGTGAGTCATTGTATAGCCGTTACCGAGCGACTTACTGATTTTGCCGCCGTCAATTTTCAGGTGATTGCAGTGCAGCCAATACCGCGCAAATTGTACGCCGCTAGCCGCCTCACTCTGGGCGATCTCGTTGGTGTGGTGCACGGGAATGTGGTCAATACCGCCGGTGTGGATGTCAATCGTTTGTCCAAGCAGCTCCATCGCCATGGTGCTGCACTCCAAATGCCAACCCGGGAAGCCCATAACTGTGCCTGCCACTCTACTTGCCACCCCGGGCGTTTCGCGCCCGTGTGAATCAAGTAAATCTTCTGGAGTTTCCCACTCCATATCGCGGCGTTTGCCCGGCTCGGTAAATTTCCACAGCGCAAAATCCCACGGCTGGCGTTTTCCGCTATTAGCCTCAACGCGCGCGCCGGCTTTTTGCGCCGCTAAATCTAATTGTGCGAAATCTGCGTAGCGCGGGAACTTGCTCGTGTCAAAATAAATCCCGTCGCTGGTTTGATACGTATAGCCCTTCTCTTTTAGCGTGCGGACGAGTGCTAATTGCTGCGGAATGAAATCCGTTGCGCGCACCATATGCTCTGGCGGAGTAAGTCCGAACTCGTGCATGCCGCGCACAAATGCCTCGGTGTAATGCTCGGCAATTTCCCAAGCGGTTTTGCCGTCGCGCCGCGCCCCCTTCTCTAGTTTGTCTTCACCGTCGTCGGCGTCGCTTACTAAATGCCCGACGTCGGTGATATTCATCACGCGCTCAACCTCGTATCCGTTAAATTTCAGCACGCGCACCAGCGTATCCCAATAAACGTAGGCTGCCCAGTTGCCGACGTGAAGATAATCGTATACCGTTGGCCCGCAGGTGTAGAGCGTTACTCGGTCTGGCGACATTGGCGTAAATTCGTCAAGGCTGCGCGTGAGGGTATTATATAGTTTCATTTCTTTCATTGTACCATGATGCGCTATTTGCCTGTGATTTTGATCAATATTTCTATCAAGCGGTTGAATGAGGGTGCAGGATCTGGCGTACTTCATCGGTTGAGACTGTGTGCATTAGCTGATCTCGCAGTTCTTTTGCGCCGTCGAAGCCTTTGATATAGATTTTGAAGAAGCGTTTGAGAGTTTCGAATGGACGTCCGGTTTGCGGCTGGTAGCGATCAAAGAGATCAAGATGGTAGCTGAGGAGGCTAAATAATTCTGCGCACCAAATTACTGCGCTATCGTTATTGGTCGAAATAGTTTCGTTTTGCTCCAGATTGTTCTGAGAATGCAAACACCCGGCGTCGTTTGCAGCGAAGCAAAACGGGTTCGCAAACACGCCCCGTCCGATCATAATGCCGTTGACGCCGGGGTGCTCAGATACGAGCGCTAGTCCATGCTCTCGGTCGCGTATGTCGCCATTAATTGTCAGTAATGTATGCGGCGCTACCGCGTTACGCAGCGCGACAATATCGTCAATCAGTTCATAATGCGCTGGCACCTTACTCATTTCTTTTTTCGTCCGCAGGTGAATAGTTAGATTAACGATGTTCTGCTCTAATAATATTTGCAACCACTCGCGCCATTCATTGACGTGTGTGTAGCCGAGCCGCGTCTTGACGCTGACGGGTAATCCAGCGGCCTTAGCGGCATGAATAGCGGCAACTGCGACGTCTGGGCGGCGAATCAGTGCTGCTCCACCGGATTTGATAGCACTTTTTGCCGGGCAACCCATGTTAATATCGATACCGTCGAAGCCAAGCCGCGCGCAATGCGCCGCGAATTGTTCCATGTCACCCGGCTCCCCTCCCCAGATTTGCGCTACTAGCGGGTGTTCGTCGCCAGTTTTAAGTAGCCGTCCGGCGATTGCTTTATCGCCGGCATGTACCCAGCCTGTCGCATTAGCAAATTCGGTGAAAAATACGTCAGGTGCGCCTGCCCGCTGCACGACATGGCGGAATACGACGTCTGTCACCGCTTCCATCGGCGCAAGCGCAAAAAATGGTTGCGGCAGCTTATCCCAAAATGATTTCATCTTTGTCATTGTACCACGGAAATAAATAAGCCCCTATCTCGTTCTTGAGATAGGGGGAGGCTCAAAACGGCAGTGATGCCGGAGCTACGAGGAAGGGCGGAGTGAAAGAAGGGAAGATCTTCCACTCCGGGTGGGAGCATATGCTCGGGGAGCGTAGCATCGTTGCTATGCTCCCGCTAACCACCGTCGTCCGTCACCCCGATAAGACGAACGACCCCAGTGGGCGCGGCGGGAATCGAATCCGCCACAGCTTACATAAGGAGTAATGCCCTATGTAAGTCGGTTGCCATACGCGCCCGGTGATTTCTTTTGCCGCCCTGCACATTGTTGCGCAGAAGCGACCGGGAAGAAATCACAAACCCGACCCGTTTTACGTCTGGGTAGACGAGCGGACGGAGTTTGGCGCTCCGTGTTCTCAAGTGCTGTACGAGGCACTCGACCACCAATTGAGAAGAAGTACTGCTACTTCTTGTACTTCCCCAGCTTGCCTCGCTGCGCGGCGCGAGCCTTTTCGCCCCAAGAACCCGCGACCTTAGCGCGTCGCTCGTTGAGGCGGCGCTGTTCCGGGGTAGGGTTACCCCGGTTTACAGCTTCGTCGGCGTTATCATACGCCTCCCTGGAGGTGTCCTCCCAGAAGAAGCCCATGAGCCATGCACCTCCTTCCCGCCGAAGTGTCGGCAAGATTGTCGGCGAATCCCGTACAAAACACTCCCGTACCAGAGCGTTTCGGGTGCGCCCATTGGGGCGCTACCAGGATTCGCTCGGTTGGAGCATTTGTATCGTACCATGCTCTGCAGAGTTGGTCAAGTTTATTGCTATAATTCGAGCTAATTAGGATATTTTTAATAATTGCTGCGCGCTGGGTCGGGGCATATCTTAGGCTCGTTTCGTGCGGGTGGATCGGCGTAATTCGTACGGTAGTTAGTCCTGTGCGCTTACTTCGTTTCCTGCGATTAAATCTTTCTCAAATTGCAGCATACCCTTATAATCAGCGGAGTAATCGCTCGCGTCTGGCAGCTCAAGCGTGATGATGCAGCGCCAGACTGCGGCGATGAGTATAGCGAATTGTGCGAGCTCCTCAGCACTGAACGTTTGGTCGAGGCTGTGAATATTGCCATGCGAGTCCGGCTCAACGAACTGCAGAATCGCGCCGTCAAACTTGTAGCCGGCGTAATCGCGCGAGTGCTGGCAGAGCAATTGATAGAACATAAGCTGTTGGCGGTATTTGTGCAGCTTGATTTTTTCGTAATCGCCCCGCCCTGTCCAGCTTGTGCTTGGCTTGCCGGTTTTGTAGTCTGTCACGAAGATATGGTTGTCGTTGATATCAACGAGGTCAAGCGAGCCGGTCAAGCGGGCGCCGTCCAGCGTGACCCCTTGCGATGCGAAGTTAAGCTCAGCTTTTTGCGCAGGCGTGAAGCTGTCGTATTCAGTATGTAAAAATTTGCTAAGTGCGTCGGTGCCGCGCTTAGCGTAGTGGTTGAATTCGTCTATGCTGAGGCGCTGGTCGTGTAATTCGCGGACAAAGTCACCAATGACGTCTTCGGCGGGGCGGCGTTCGCCGGTGGCACTCAAGTGAGTGTGGGCGCGTTGCAATGCGGCGTGAATAGCAGTACCGAAGCTGGCGCTTACCGTTTTTGCGCGCGGAAAGCGCAGCAAATTATTCATTAGAAATCCTTGCGGTCCGCCGTGCGAGATATCAATGAAATTATTGAGATGTGTGGCAGAAAGCTTGTATTGTTCCAGTATTGGTGCGAGTAATGCCTTCATGCTAGTGGTCGGCTTATGAACGATACGGTCATGCCACGCAGTTTGTGCTTGTGCGGTTAATTGCGCGACTGTCTCCGGCGTGTGGTGTACGATTGGCTGTAAGTCCACGCCAGTCAGGAAGCTGGCGACGAGCGTATCCTTGCCGTTTAGATCGGCGCGTGCGTACGTTAAAAACAGCTGGCGTTTAGCGCGCGTCATGGCGACGAAGTAGAGGCGCAGGCGCTCATCATAGGTATCGGCGTTCGGCGCGATAGTAATATTTTCCGGGTAGCTGATAGTGCGGCTGCGCCCGCGGACGCGTTCGCCCCACTGTGCATCAATGGAATTAATGACGTAAACAGTGTCGAACTCAAGTCCTTTAGACTTATGGGCGGTCATCAGGTTGATAGCGTCGTCGATTGTATCGCTGCGGCTGCGTACGCTGGTAATCGGCGTATCAAGCTGTCGGTAGCCGTCAATAAAGTCGACAAAATCGGCGATAGTGAGATGATCGCCGCGATAGTCGCGCAGTTTGCTGCGGATTGTGCGCAGAGCTTCAAGCGCTTCAAGGTATGCTTCGGGATTTTTTGCGAGTACGCTTGCACCGAAATAATGATCGTAGAGCGGCGATGTAAATTGCCGTTTCTTATTGTTTGGCACGCCGATGAGCTCGTCGATAAACTCTTCAACCGATTCGTGCGCGACTGCCCTTGCTCGCTCCAGCAACCACGCTGCAAATGGGGCGAGCGCGGGCGTTGCAAGCATGGTATTAATCCATGATGTGTGGTTGCGGTAGGCGTTAACACTTAGTTTCCAGATTGTTTCAGGCGAAAAATCGTACATTGGATGCGACACAAGCTCGGGCAGTAAGCTGTCGGCTTCGCTGTGTTGTCCGTCGGCAATAGCGACAACAGCGCGTGCAAGCAGCTCGATTGCCATGATACGCTCGTCATCTAGCACGTTATCTCGCCGTTCGTAATTGACCGCAATGCCTCGCTCATGGAGATATGGCAGTAGCTCGACCAAATCGCGGTGCCGTCGGCTAATTACAGCGATGTCGCTTGGGCGAGTGCCACGCGCAATCTGTTCGGCGATATGTTTTGCGATCCAGGCACGTTCGTCTGCGGGCGTAGTATGTTCGTGCAACTCAACCATCTTGCTTTCTGCTGTATGTGACGTCAATTGCTTGTTAATCTCCATCGTTGTCTCTAAGCGTCCGTTTGCTTGCGTGATAACGGCGCGTGCGTCATCAAGGATCGTTTGCGCTGAGCGGTAGTTTTCGGTGAGTACGACATGGCGGTAATTTGGATAGCGTTCGCGGAACCGGTGAATATTGCCAACGTCCGCACCTTGAAAGCTGTAAATTGCCTGGTCGTCATCGCCAACCGCCATAATATTTGGCGCGTCGCCTGTTGGACTGTCGGTGAGGTTAAACAGAATACGCAGCTGTGCTAAATTCGTGTCCTGAAATTCATCGACGAGAATATAATGATAGCGTTCTTGTAGATTGAATTTGAGTTCAGACGATCGCTCAATTGCTTGCACGACACTTAGGATCATGTCATCGTAATCGTATAACGCCGCTTTCTGCATCAGTTCGCGGTAGCGGTTATATACTGGCGCCATAGCACGCAGCTTAGCATGGCGCTTACGATCCTTAAACACAAACGCGCCGGTTGAATCTTTCTCCATCCAGGCGTTGCGCCAGGCGGTGATTGGCGTGGTTTTGCCTGATTCAACCGCGGCATCGAAGGCATGCGCTAAGCTAAGTGCCAAATTGTTTGCAAGCGGCGTAATTGCGGGCGGTAATTTCGGCAGCGGCAGCTCGGCGACCGCCTTTGCGATGGGTGCGATGAGCGTGATTGTTGTTTTGCTGATTTTGTTTGCGAAAATTGATGCTACATTCGCTTCAACTGCGTCAAGCGTCTCATCGTTGCTTGCAATAATCTGCAGCAATTCATTGCCTGTCAGGCCTGCCTGCTTTAGTTCGCTAATCACTTGCATAGCGTCGCGCAGGTGCGTGTATTCGCCATTCATTTTGCTTGCGAGCGGATTATCATAGTGCAGCTCATCGAAAATCTGCGTCATGAATGCGTGCATTGTTAAATCGTCAGCCGGTTTGAATGCCGCGCCATGGTAAAAATATTCGCTGTTGTGGTTGATCGTTTCTGTGCCAAAACTATGAAATGTTTGAATTGCTACTTTGTAGGCATCAGGCCCGATAATACGCGCCAGGCGCGCTCGCATTGCTGTTGCGCCACTGTCGGTAAACGTGAGGCACAAAATGTTTTCCGGCAGCGTGTCGGTTTTATATAGAATATTTGCGACGCGCATACTCAGCAGCTCAGTTTTACCTGTACCTGGCCCTGCCACTACGAGCAAGGGTCCTTCAATTGTATCGACCGCCTCGCGCTGGGCGGCATTAAGTTTGTTGTAGCGCGCATGAAAAGCTGTCATTGCATTTTATTGTACCGCATGTTGAGTGCTGCAGGCTACCCGCTATGAGAGCTTTACGATGCCTATAGCTCTCGCTCTTGAAAAAAGATACGTGTGCTCCGAATTTACACCCCGGCGATTATGCTATAATTACCCTATGGAATCCGACCAGTTGGTTGATAGTTTGGCGCTGGAGCGGGCGGCAAACGAGTTGTTTGGTATGCCGATTGAAGTTGACGCGATTGTCGTGCAGCGCCTTAATTGCGGACAGAATGCACAGGCGACGTTTTTTGTGTCAAAAAAACGCCAATTATATTGCTATATTGAAGGCCCGGCGCATTTAACGCTTGGTGATATCAAAAAGATGGCGACGCGCATGGGTGTGCGGGTGGAGATGTTTGTGCCGCCGCGGGGTCGTCCAATGTACTTTGACGATGTTGCACGGCGTAAATTCGTCGCTATTTATCCAGGTCGCCGCGATATTCAGCCGGATGACTTGCGGTATTATCGTACGCTTGCACCGTATTGCCCGGCACTTCTCATTATCAACGAGGTGAAAAATGATATGATTTATTGCGCCGACCACGATGCGCGTACCGGTTGGCGTCCGGCGGTGAAGCTAGCGTACCGGAGGATCTTGACCAACTGATGCGCGATTATCTGGAAATTATAAAACGGAATGTGCTTTCGCCCGTCGTACTGGCGGTTTTTGTATTGGCGGGCGCGCTGCTCTACGTGCGCGAGTATCGCGATGCATGGTTTATGTCGGTAGTGATTTCTATTAATACGGTAATTGGTGTCGTGCAGGAAATTCGCGCCAAACGCGTACTGAAAAAGCTGGAATTAATGAATGCGCCGATTGCGCGCGTGGAGCGTAAGGGCAAAATCGTTGAGATTTCGTATGATAAATTGCGGTTAGGAGACATACTACACATTCGCGCGGGCGATGAACTGCCGGCAGACGGCGACGTGGTACGGTCGCACGGGCTAGAATTAGACGAGAGTATGCTGACCGGTGAATCGGCGGCCGTTGAGAAATCAGCGCATGACCGCGTATACGCTGCAACTGTCGTAACGGCGGGCGATGGTGTCGTTACTGTGCGGGCGCTTGGGGCAGATACGCGTGCTGGCGCGATCAGTGCGGTATTGAAGCGTTACACGCCGGCGCTTACGCCATTGCAGCGCGCAATCCAAACAGCGATTACTTTTTTGACATACGGTGCAATTGTGCTATCGCTGTTAATTTTTGTGAGTTATTATTTTTCTGGATTTGATTCGATACAGATTTTAAAAACAATTACCGTTGCATCGGTGACAGTGATCCCTGAGGGGCTATTGCTCGCGAGTTCCCTGCTGCTAGCGTTTGGGTCGCTGCATTTGGCGCAGGCAAAGGTGTTGCCGCAAAAGTTATCGGCAATTGAGGCGATGGCGCTCCTTGGCGTGCTCTGTGTCGATAAAACTGGCACGCTAACGAGTGATGAAGTAACATTAGAGTCGTGCGAATCGTTTAACGCGCATACTGATGTTGCTCGCCTAGCAGCACTGGTGGCGCGTGAAACAGGCGGCGGTAATATTACGGCGGCAGCAATTCTGGCGGCGGCTAATCCGCCGCTTGATGCGAATATTACCGGCGTACTCGCCTTCTCATCGGCGCGCAAACTAGCAGGCGTCCGCGCGGTAATAAGCGGCAAGACGCGTACGCTTGTTATGGGGGCGCCGGAATTTGTAGCGAAACTTGCGCCATTGAATGAGACACAGTCTAAGCAAATTGACTCGTGGGTGTTGCGCGGCATGCGCGTATTGCTGCTTGCTGGATTTTCCGACGCAAAAACGCCGCTTAAAAACCTTGCGCGCGGTTCGGGCAAACCGCTTGGAATCGTTATACTGCGCAATAGCTTGCGCGACGGCGTACAGGATACCGTACGTTTTTTGCAAGGGCATGGCGTGTCGATTCGTGTGATTAGCGGCGATAATCCGCGCACGGTGCAGTATATTGCGCGGGCGGCGGGCATTCATAACCCCGAAAAATCAATCACCGGCGCCGAACTAGCGAAATTAAGCAGAGAAGCCTTTATGCGTGCTGCCGACGAGCATACGATCTTTGCGCGCGTCTTACCGGAGCAGAAAGAGCGTCTGATTGCCCATTTTCGCAACCAGGGTAAATTCACTGGTATGGTTGGCGACGGCGTAAATGATGCGCTTGCGCTTAAGCAAGCCGATCTTGGTGTCGCTATGCGTGCTGGTGCGCCTGCTAGCCGCCGCGTTGCCGACCTGATCCTACTGAACAACTCGTTTACGTCGCTGCCGGCTGGCATGCAGCTAGGCAATCGGATCATTCAGGCGATTGAAATCATCGCGATTCTCTTCTTCCATAAGATTATCTACGGCGTCGTGCTGCTATTTTCGACGATCGTGCTTGGCGTTGTCTATCCATATGCGCCGCGCCACGTGACATTCTTAAACATCTTTCTCGTGACGATGCCAACAATTATGTGGACGCTGTTTCCGCCTTCGCCCGCACATCGTGTGGATCCGCGTGGTTTTTGGCGCGATACACTACGGGCGGTTGCGCCGATCGCTATCCTCACAGGCTTAACAATTGCGGCTGTATACTGGATTATGCTAAAAACGCCTGGTGTCCAGCCGCCGCAGGCTGCCACAATGACAGTGCTCATCGCAACATTTTTTGGTGTATATTTGGTGTTTTTAGCGGGAATTATGCTTGGTGTTACGCTTGATAACCGCGCGAAATTGGCGCGTGCGCTGTACTTGGCTGCAGTCGCGGTGGTGGCGATTGCTGGGTTTGTGATTGTTCCACTGCGACGCTTCTTTGACTTCACTGCGCCAAATGCGGCGCTACTGTGGCCTGGCGTAGCGATCGTAGCAGCTGCGGCGGTTGTGCAGTATATTATTGCTGGGCGCGCTGGTTTAAAGATTGAGCGCGGTATGGATGACGTATCATGCACGTCAGACGCTACATCCAATCCTGACTCCAAAAAGAAATAACCCCGCACGAGTAACCCGTGCGGGGACGCCTGGATCTCAGACGATTTTGCTGGTTTGTTTTATTTTGCACCCACCAGCTGGGCGCGAAGGCACCTAGTCTTTCTTCTCATCCTCCTCTATCATGAATGGCATCATAACAAAGAATGCCACTCCGGGGAACAGCACTGCGGTGTCTATTACTATCGCCATAGTTTGGGATACGAAATCCCAGTCGTTTGCCCTCCAGACACACGCTTGGAAGGTAAACACCACCGTCAAGGCGGCAATTACAGCGATACAGGTAGCGACGTCTCGCCACCTATCACTCTCAAAGGCCTTGTTGACCGTGGCTCCGAGAAGCCACGGTGCAAAAACAATGAAGATGGAGATAGTGTCAAGAAAAGAGCTCACGGCTCTTCCTTTCTTGTTGTATGAGGTGCCAGCCTTTGGCACCTCAAGCCTTCAAGTGTCTGACTTGAAGACGAAGCGCCTATGATAGCTGGTGCTATCAAAAAGGCTAATATACATATATATCATATAAGGATGTTAAAGTCAATACTTTTTACTAAAATTATGTCATAATATTAAAATTTATAATTATAACTATTACACTTACCGGAAACTAACTTCCCTAGTATCACAGTAAGATATACGTTACAGTGTGAGTAATGAAATATGATGAAGATGGAGGAGAGTGATGAGGTGCGGAGAAGGACTTCACTCAGCGCAGATCAAGATTCTGCGGGAGCTGCTATTTATGCCAGCAGCACGCTTCGCGGAGCTGCAAAAAGCCAGTGGACTAGAAAGTGATCATGTAAAATTTCACATCAAACAACTAGTCAAACTAGGCTATATCAACAAAATTGGTAATGCATACCAACTCAGCGTAATAGGCAAAGAATACGCTAACAAACTTGATACCGATGCCGGCGTGATTGAACGGCAGCCGAAAGTTGCCGTACTGCTTGTAGTTGAACAGTATAATCCCAAAACGCATATGGTAGAATATCTATTACAGAAACGACTGAAACACCCCTACTTCGGCTTTTGGGGCGCGCCAACCGGCAAGGTACGTTGGGGCGAAACACTGCTAGACGCTGCTACGCGCGAGCTAAAAGAAGAAACTGGACTAACTGGTACATTTGAATATCGCGGTATATACCATGAACGCGTACGCCATCAAGAGACAGGCGAAATCATTGAAGATAAATTATTCCAGCTAATGTTCTGCGATCGGTTTAGCGGTAAATTGCAAGTTGAATTTGATGGCGGACATAACGCATGGCGTACGCTTGAAGATATGATGTTAGAACCGAAAAAGTATAAAGGTTTTGAAACCGAAATAGCAGCATGCTTAAACAGCATACCGCTTACCGAGCGTATATATAACTATAGCGACAGCGAATTCTAATCCATAAAAGCCTACAAAGGAAATACCCCGCACTGGCTGTGCGGGGTGGTGCGACAAAAATCTCAGAGAAGATTATTTGTCGCGGGGGGCTACCCGCTCAAGAACGAGCGGGTAACCCCGTTCCCCGAAGAGTGGTAAAGACTACCACTCCTCGGGAACAGTGTCCCTCCTTTCTGCCTCCCGGAGGCGCGTATGCGTCTCCCTTTCTTCCCTGGTGGGAGAGGTAATCCTATCCCACATAAAGAGAAGAGCGGAAATAACAACGAGGACGATAAGGATATCCATCGGACATCCCCTTTCTTTTTGAGATACCAACTTTTGGTACCTCAGGCTCTCGGGAGCATCTGGCTCAACCGAGAGTGTGCTTAAATGATGGTTGTGCCATCACTTAAGGCTAGTTCATATAATAGCACGTTTACGAATAAAAGTCAATACTTTCGTAAAGGCTCACTACCTTCGCAACATCCTCTGCCTAAAAAAGCAGACTATCCTACACTAGATTAGTACCACCTAATCAGAAAGGAGTAGTCTGCTATGGCTTATTCTAACAATCCTTACGCTCCAAAGGCTAGACGAGCGGCAGTAGATCTGGTCATACGCCAAGGCATGAGTGTCGCTGAAGCTGCCCGCCGGAGCGGCGTACACCGGACGACGCTGTATCGATGGATAGAAAAAGCTAAGACCCTAGACTTAGCATGGAATGCTCATATACCGACCTTGTCTTCAGCGCCGCGGCATCATCCTCATACATTGCCAGACGAGATAGTTGCGGCTATTGTAACAGAAAGACAGCGGAGCGGCCGCGGTGCGTATTTTATTCATCTTGAGCTGCAAGAGCGCGGCGTAGCGGTATCACTCAGTAGCGTTAAGCGTACCTTGCGGCGCCAAGGTCTCACAAAAACCTATAAGCAAGTGGAAACGGCATCGGCCTTATATACCGCGCCCGCTAGCTAATAAACCAGGAGACTTAGTGCAGGCGGATACTATTCATTTCGTGCAAAGAGATGGCGGGCGCTTTTATGTCTATACACTCATAGATCTCTTTTCGCGTGCTGCCTATGCTGAGTATTCTCCCAAATGCAATCAGCGGGCGAGCTTTCATTTTGTTATGCGCGGACAAGATTATCTCGGTATCTCGCTGGCGATGCTACAAACCGACAACGGGCCAGAGTTTGGTAAATGGTTTCACGATCAACTGAATTCTAAAGGGATTGCCTTGCGCCATTCCAGAGTGCGCAAGAGTAATGACAATGCCCATATTGAGAGATTCAATCGTACTATCCAAGAGGAATGCTTATCTCCAAACATACGTGCATCAATTGTGCCGGAAAGGATTTATTGGTATCTCGCATACTACAACCAGTTCAGGCGGCACTCAAGCATTAATGGAAATTATCCGCTTGATCTATTGGATTGGCATAGCTGCTAATAAATGTGTCGCAAAGGTAGTGAGCCTGGTACGTACTTCTTGTGCTTTTATTGCTCCTGAATTACCAAATAAAGGTTTATTTCTTAGAAAAGGATAATATTTAAGGGGATAAGTTTATATAAATTCAATGCTCACCGGGCAGTGATCGCTACCCATTTGTTTGGCGTGAATTGCTGGGTTTTGTACATGCGGTGCGATTGCGGCAGATGCCAGCCAGTAGTCGATCCGCCAGCCAACGTTGCGCGCCCGGGCATTCGCCCAATGCGTCCACCAAGTGTAAGCGTTCGCTTCGTGCGGGTGGGCGGCGCGGAAGACATCAATAAACCCAGTATCAAGATATGCCTGAAAACCAGCGCGCTCTTCATTAGTAAAACCATGTTTGCCGGCGTTTGATTTCGGGTTTGCAAGGTCAATATCGGCGTATGCTACATTCATATCGCCGCAGTATAAGATCGGTTTAGCGACACCGTATCGCCCCGTCTCTAATTCTTGCAGGTATGCGAGACATGCGGCGTCCCAGCGCTGGCGTAGGCTCAGTCGGCTTAAATCGCCTTTGGAATTTGGCGTGTAGCACGTTACAAGCCAAAAATCGTCAAATTCTGCGGCGATAATGCGCCCCTCGTTGTTCGGATCACCATAGCGGTCGTCTGTTAGCTGGAATCGCTGGACGATATCGTTCGGAAAGCCGTCGCGGTAGCAGTGTGCTGGCGTTTTTGAGAAAATCGCTGTTCCTGAATAGCCTTTTTTTGTTGCCGAGTAGAAATGCTCAGTGTATTCAGGTAAGTCAATCTCTACTTGGCTGCGTGATGCTTTCGTCTCTTGTAAACAGATGATGTCAGGGCTGTATGTGCTAATGAATCGTGCAAACTCGCCTTTACTAATGACGGCGCGGATGCCATTAACGTTCCAGGAGAAAAGCTTCATGAGCTTAGTATAGCGCATGGGCGTGCTATTTATGTAATGCCCGGCAAGTATTAGGTTCAGTCAACTAACCCGGAACATCCAAAGTAAAGCGCAGGTAAGTCATCGGGTCCTCGAATAGCTTGGGGCGGTTGGCTCTTGCCATCCATTCTTTGCAGAGTTCTTCTAGTTGGTGGGTTAGGATGCGTTGTCCGTAGAGTTTGCGCATGTGGCGCTTGGCTACGCTCCAAATTAGCTCAGCTTTGTTGGTATTAGCAAAGTCGCCTCTGCTGTGGTTGTGGCTTTCATGCTCGTAGCCTAGGAGCGGTAATTCGTCGTAACCGTACCATTTGTCGGTAATAATTAGGCTGCCTGGTTTTACGCTGTCTTGGATGAACTGTTCAAGCACATCTTGGCTTCGTCCGTCATGGAAGCCGCCGGTTATACGCAAGGCTAAGCGCCCGGTATCCTGCTCAATGGCGCCAGTAACTATGTAGGTAGCTTGTTTACTCTTGAGCTTTGAGAAGTAGCTTTCGTCGGCTTGGATTAAGCCTTCTAGCATTGTTGCAGCGTCTGGCAGGTTCTCTCGAAAGCGGGAGAACCATCTAGCTACAGTTGGATAACTAACGCCAGCAAACAGTATAGCCGCCTCAACACTTTTACGATTCTGCCAGCACCAGATTAGCTTGAATAGTTGTTTGGACGACAGCTTCATGCCATACAGCCAGGAACCATGCCAGGCAGTGGCTCTGAGCTTTTTGCGGCATATTTTGCACCAGAGATATCTTGAGAGGTAGTTTTCTTGCAGCTCGCACCCGCAGAGCGGGCACGACACCTCCTCCCCAAAGACAAGCTTGTTGATAAGCCTCCAGCACTTCTTATTGCTGGCAAAGTTTGGTATGTTAGACATACGGAGCGTCCTTTCTGTACTTAGTTGCTTTACATCTCTAAGTATATGGGATGTTCCGTTTTAGTTTAGAGTATCCAAGTATTACCCCTCCAAAAAAATCATATGCTATCATATACCCTAATGACCAACCCACTTCCTAAGCTGGTAACGTTCGATGGCGATGCGCGCAGCGGCAAAGGTACGATCGTAAGCTTGGTAAAAGACTATATACGCGATGAGCTATCATTGCCCGTCATGCTGATCGATGCAGGGCAAGTCTTTCGCGTGCTCGTAGTGATGATGCAGGAATACGGCATAGACTTGGATGATCCAATAGCAATAGATACATTCCTCGCCGACAAGCATAACGAAGACGCCTGCGTACGCCGCGTGAAATTTGTATACCATCTGCCGCGGGCAGACCGCGATACGTTACTCTACACGCCAAAAATCAGCGCAAACAGCGTGAAGATTGGCGCTCGCCCGCGCAGCCAAGCATTCAAAGATGCACTATTGCGTAAATGGCTGCGCGATGCGCGCGAAGAAGGCGTAGAGATTGTACTGCTAGACGGGCGCGCACTCGGCGAAGTCGGCGAAGAGCTTGCCCGCGCCGGATTGTGCGAACATGTGCTTGATTTGTTTTTCGTGTGCGATCCGGTAGTAAGCGCCCAGCGTACGCTTGGTATGATGCCGCGTCCGTACGCCGAGTTAAATGCCGATGAACGCGCCCGCGTTGACGACCAGGTTGCACAGATTACTGCGCGCAACCATGCTGATCGTACGCGCTCAGTACAGCCTGTCGTACCGCCTGCTGGCGCGCTCACCTACTCTGTAGGCGAGCTGCCAACCATACTGCCGCTACGCTACCCTTGCCCTGCTGCTATTATTGATCGCAGTATAGAGCTGCCGCGCGAAACTATGGCGTTACCGGTTATTAGGCTAGTAGAAACATACTGCCAACCATCTGCATCTTAATTTAATTCCAAATGAAAAGCCCCCAGACAGAAGCACGAACCCCGGGCAATGATGCCCTAGAGCGGCTTCTGTCTGGGGGTGAGAGGCTAGGAGGGACTAGCCGGCGGTGTCGGCGTCGGGGGCGGTGTCGGCGTCGGGGGCGGTGTCGGCGTCGGGGGCGGTGTCGGCGTCGGAATCGGGATCGGCGTCGAAGCCTTCGACAATATCGTTAAAAACGATATTGTTAAGAAGCCTCTTATCAACTTTTGCGGTCTCAACGACCGCAAGCTCTTCAAGGAATTCCTTTATGCGTTCTAGTATGCTAGCGCTCCCTGACAGCAATGCTCCCGCGAACATCTGGATAAAGATGTTCAGAGTATCGTCTGCCTCATTAATAAAGAAGTTGTAGATCACCTCCGGAAGCTCAGACCTAATGAGCCTGAGCTCATTCCGCACCTCCTTCCCGAGGATGACGCTATAGGACACGATATTAGGAATCGTGTCCTCGAAGACAAAGAACTCGTCGAACTCGTCGAACGTGTCGTCCATGTTTTGCCTCTCTTAAAGACCTGATCTCATGCGGGATTGCGATGAGATCCTGAAGTAATATACTATGTTTGTTTGGGTTGGCCAAGGGGTTTCCTTGACATTATTTAAATAAAGATGGTACAACGACTGTAACCGATCGCACACATCATATATTCTTTGTGTGATGATCGTCTATAAATTTATGTTACAGACAAGGCTTAGTCTCTATTTGAGTAATTGCCGATATAGCTTGATATATGCGCGTGCAGTTGTCTCTGGTGACAACTCACGGAAGACGGACTTCGTGCCAATGCTTAGGCGATGGCGGGTTGACTTATCAGATAATTGGCGCATACCGGCGGCGAGCGTCTTGCAAGACGGCTTAACGAGCAGGCTGTTGTTTGGGTGTAGCCCGACGTCAAGCCGGTCGTCGCAGTACAATACGGGTAATCCGGCAGCGAGTGCTTCTGTAATGACGATAGGCTGGTTGTCGAAGCGGTATGACGCGAGAATGAATATATCGGCATCGCGCAGATGCTGTACGATCTCTTGCTGGCTGCCGACGTGCCCGGTGAACGTAATGCGTGTATCGCCCCGGGCGTGGGCGCGCAGAGCAGCAAGCTCTGCGCCGTCCCCGATAATGACGAGTTCGCTGTCTGGAATATCTGCTTGGCGAAATGCGTCAATAACGACCGCGAGGCGTTTTTCCTTGACGATGCGGCTGACGCTTACGAACCGCAATGCATGTGATGTCCGCTTGCGCCTTGTCTTCGCGATAATCGCCTCAAACGAGCGGCTATAGCCGGTAGGAATACTAGCATTTGGAATATGCATACTAGCGCCGGCAGCCTGAATGTAGCGCAGCATGTAGCGTGATGGCGTAGTAATAGCATCAACGCTTGTCGCCATAAGCGCTTGCGATCGCCAGTCAAACAACCCGAGCGGCGACTCTTCGTGCAGTATAGCGCGATTGATTGTAGCTAGGGCTTGCGTACTGCCACGGATGCGCCGTAGTTTGTATGCGCCTAGCCGGTAGCCGATGCTGCCGAGGAATGCGACAATCGGTGCTGTACTGTGTGCGCCCGCCATGTTGGTGTGAAAGGTATGTATGTGCGGAATGTGCTGTATGCGTGCGATATGTGCTGCTAACCGCACGGCACCAGTGTCGGTTTGACTATGGATAACATCGAATTTATGCTTGCGTGAAATCTGTTTAGCGAGGGCATGGGTGCTGACAATAATTCGCGTGTGCTTTGGCAGACCCGGGAGGCGATATGACGGCAGGCGAATCGTTTCAGCGTTTACGGGTGGCACTAGCTGTACGGCAGGTGCGAGCAGCGTGACGCGGTGCCCTAAACGCACCAGCTCTTCAATTTGCATTTGTACGGAACGACTAACGCCGCTGGAATCAGGAAACATATCCTCAAGCACGAGCGCAATATGAAGCGTTTGCATACTTGCATTATACAATATGCAGTAGCTTTTTTGCCGCATGCGCTCTATAATACGATGGCATGAAACGATCAACACGACCGCCAAGCTTGAGGCAGATCGCTAAGACGCTCGGCTGCGAAGAACGTCAGCGAAACGGAATCTGCTGGTTGGAGTGCAACACGAGAGCCAGCAAAGTTGCGGTTGTAGTTCATGGCGTGACGGGTGGCAAAATTGACATGATGCCGCTTGCTAGGCAGTATGTACGCGCCGGTTACGCTGTATACGCCGTTGATTTGCCGGGGCATGGCGGCTCGGAGCTGCCGGAACTGCGGTCATACGACGATTTAGCGGCATGGTTAGCACGTGCAGTTGACACGATTGGGCGAACACCGGATTTACTGAGCAGTAATTCGTATGGCTCGTCTGTAGTGTATCGTTATATGGTTAACGGTTTGTTGCCGCAAAAAACGCGCGTTGTGCTTGCTTGCCCGACACCTCATACGTCGCATGTTGCGAATGCGCTACAAACTGTTTCGGTGCACGTGCCAAAAAAAGCGAGCTGGGCTGTATACAATATCTACCTTGGTCGGCTGATTCGCGGCGCGGTTGTTATGAGTTCGCATGATCGCACTGCATGGTCGTGGTTTCTTGAGTCTGAAAAATACAAAAAAGCAACAACGACGTCGCAAGTATCAAACGTATTGTCAACGTTGCTCTATAACGATAACCCATTTACGGCTTCCCCTTCCCTAGAAGTTCAGCGGCGCGTTACGGTCGTGATGGGGGCAAGAGATAGGGTCGTCTCCGAGAAGGCGCGCAGTGCGATGCGCCAGCTTTTACCTGAGGCGAAGATCCGTATCGTACCAAGTGCCGGTCATATTCTGCACTTTGAAGCTTGGCGCGATTTGCTGCCTGACGAGCCGGGCGCGCGCAATATGATATACTAAGGGATAGTTATGAGAATTGGACTGTTTATCGACGATTATTTACCGTCGGTGCACGGCGTGGCAACGTCGACAGCAACATACAAGCAAGCACTAGAGGGTTTAGGGCACGAGGTGTTTGTTGTTGCTCCGAAAGTCGAAGATTATGACGATTATGAAGACCACGTAATTCGTATGCCATCGTCAAAGAATTATGTGTTTGAAAAGCGCGAAATGGCATATATTTACCCAGGGCTTGCAAAACGCCTTGACGAATATGACTTTGATGTCGTACATAGCCAGACGCAGTTTTATTTAGGCGTGTTAGCGCATAGCGTTGCGAAGCGCCAGAATATTCCGCATGTCACGACAATCCATACGCTCTACACCGAGCTCATCGACGATTATCCGTTTATGGTGACGGCGGGGTTGATCGCAGCAACGGTAGCGTTTCCCGTAGTGTTGAGAACGAAGCCGATTATGCCGAAAATGTCGCGCGAGCAGATTCGCGAGCTTGATCGCAGTAAGATCAAAGATATGCTATCGCGTCAAGGCTGGCGTCTGACGGCAGCGTTCGCGAATAAATGCGATGCGTGTTTATCACCGTCGAAACATTTAGCGAAGATTCTAGTCGACGAAGGCGGCTTGACGACGCCGTATTATATTTTCCCGAATAGTATTGATACAAAAAAATATCGTTATGCGCGTGCTATAGACTCACCAATTACAAAAAAGCGCGGTGAAAAATTTATCATTTGCGTGGCGCGGCTTAGCCCAGAGAAGCGGCAAATGGCGCTTGTTGAGGCGATGCCTCACATTACCGATAAGACGATTAAACTCGTACTTGTCGGCGGCGGCCCATACGAACGCGAATTGCGTAAGCGCGTGGCGGAATTAGAGCTAGAAGACCGCGTGATATTTACGGGGATGTGCTCAAGCGCGCAGGTAGCATCGTTGCTTAAGCAGGCAGACGTGTTTGCGCTTGCGTCGTATCATTTCGATAATCAGCCGATGACGTTTTTGGAAGCGGCAGCAGCAGGCTTGCCGATTGTATACTGTGATGAGCGTTTGACCGAAGCGCTTACGCCGAAGAATTCAATTTTGACCGACGGAATTGAAGGTGAAGATTTTGCGCGCGTCTTTACTGACATGCTTAACGACCGCGAAAGGCTTAAGCGCTTGTCAGCAGGCGCGTTGCGTGTCGCTAAAGCGTTTGACTCTGAAACGATGGCGAAAAAACTTGTTGAATTGTATCAGCGCCTGATTGATGCGCGGCGGGAACTTGGGGAATAACTTAAAGTTTCATAAAACCTGAACGCTTGAGTCTTAAGCGTGTTTTGTTGCCTGCTGCGCTCTTGCCATGTGAATATGGTGCATCTGATCGCGATAACTTATTGACGCATTCTTAGCGCATCAGCCGCTTTGCCTCGCGGTCTTGGTCGCGGCGTTTGATAGTTTCGCGTTTATCGTAGCGCTTTTTGCCTTTACCGAGCGCGATAACGAGCTTGATAAATCGTCCCTGTGTCAATAATTTTGTCGGCACGATTGTCATGCCTTGCGTACGGCTTGCGGCGAGCTGATCAATTTGCTTGCGGTTTGCAAGCAACTTGCGCGGGCTTGTATCAACCGTGCGCGCTTCGGGCTTGCCGCGCTCGTTATGACGCAGACTGAAACTAGCGTTATTTAGCCATAATTCCCCATTTTTTACTGTAACGAATGCACCTTTTAGTTGTACATGCCCGTCACGGGCGGCGCGCACCTCAAGACCAGTCAGCGCTAGTCCTGCAATAATCTCGTCGCCCAACGTATAATCAAATCGTGCCCGTCTGTTAACGATCGCGGACGAACCAGTGTGTTTTTTGCCGTGTGGACGCTTCTTGCTCATGCTGTAACTAATTATATCAGAGATATGTGGTGGTAATTTAGTCTATAGAGTTATCGCCGTTATGTTTCCTGATAATCTGTTCAAGCCGTGCCAGCCATCCTTCCAAAGATGAAAAATCGCAAGATTGTCGAGCGCGCGAAATAATGCCAAGCACCTCTTGTCTCGTTATCGTATTCGCTACTTCTTTCGGGCTTGCTGACTCTAGATATTCGATGAGCGCCGTGAAGCCATCGAATGCTCTGATTGATTCGTAACCATGGCATTGTTTACTAATCTCTGACCGCAACCCTTTTTTATCAAATGGCCTGCATAAATTACCATATTGTGAATCGTGGCTGTCATCGTCGGGGTCTTCCGCCGGACTTAATGTAATAATTTCTCCCATAACGTCGTATTATCGTAATTTTTGTGATTTGTGTCAAGACTGTCTCGTGATACACTATTCCGTATGATTGCCGACGTCCATATTACTGAGAAATCGTTTGGCCCTACGGTGTTGATGGCCGGAGTGAAGTTTAGTGTGGATGACGGCGAGAAAGTCGGGCTCATCGGACGCAATGGCGCAGGAAAAACGACGCTATTTGGCATATTGACAGGCGCGGATAAAGATTTCACGGGTAGCGTGATTTTTCGTCGCGGCAGCGTGGTTGTAGCAACGGCGCAAGAGCATCACGATATTGGTGACATAACAATGTTGGAGTACATCTTGAGCGGGCTGCCGGAGTACGCACGATTGCGGCATATTCTGCATACCTATCCCGAGACGATGGGTAGTGACATGGCGAAGATTGAAAAATATACGCAAGCGCTTGATCGGTTTGGGCAAAAAGGGTTCTATCAAATTGAGGAGCTTGTGACCGAAGAGTTGAGAAATTTTCAAATGGACGGTATGGCGGAATGTCCCCTCGCCTCGCTAAGTGGTGGCCAGAAGCGGCTGGTTGAGGTCGTGAAAATTATGCACGCGCAAGCGGATTTGGCACTGATTGACGAACCGACCAATCACATGGATTACCTAGCAAAGAAGCAGTTTATCGATTGGATGAAAACATCAAAACAGGCGATGCTGGTGATTACGCATGACCGCGACGTACTGAAAGAAGTTGATCGAATTATTGAGCTGAAGGACGGTGCGACGGTAAGCTTTGAAGGAAACTATGACGCGTATTTGAAACATAATGCATTCGCGACGGGCAACGCGATGAATGAATATGAGACGGTGGCGCGGCGGATCGCGAATCTAAAAGATAAAGTACTGCAGTTTCGGCGCATGAAAGAACGGGCGCGCGACCCCGATACGATTAAACAATTCAAGCGACGCGAGAATCAAGCATCGATAGAGCTAGCGGAGTTAGAAAAAATCGAAAAGCCAACCTTTTGGATTGACCGTGAGCATGTAGCGCAGTTGGATTACAAGGTGGCGGATCGTTACCAAAAATTCAAGGCGCGTAACATCCATTTGCGTATGAAGGATGGTGCGATGCGCTCGCGGCGCAAACTTGTTGAGGCGCGCGATGTGGCACTTGGATATGGCGATGTACTGTTGTTTGAGGGCGTGAATATTGATTTGCGCGAAGGCGAAGCAGTAGAGCTGCGCGGGCGCAACGGAACAGGCAAGACAACGTTGATTCGGGCATTGCTAGCAAGCCCTGCTCAGGGCTCAAACGTAGCGCCTGTACTTTATGGCGGTACACTTAATCTTGACCCGCATGTGCGCGTGGGCGTATACGAGCAGGAAATCACGTCGACGTATCTGAATATGCCGTTACACGATGCGATTGAGCAAATGTATATTGACCGCAAGCTGGCAATTGGCGAGACAAAAATCCGCCAGCTAATGGGCGATTATCTGTTTACTGATGCTGACGGTATGACGCCGCTTGTTCGGTTGAGCGGCGGACAGAAAGCACGGTTCCAGATCATTAGTATGCTGGCAAATGATCCGCAGCTGCTAATCCTAGATGAACCAACGAACCATTTGGACTTGCCGAGTATTGAAGAGCTAGAGATGGCGCTTGAGCGCTATTCAGGCGCAATACTTTACGTTAGCCACGACGATTATTTCCGCCGAAAGATCGGTGGCACGGTTGTACAAATTAGCGCGGTGTAGGCTAATAGACTTCTCTCCTTTAGGCTATAGATAGCGTTGGCTGAATCCCCTGCTGATTATTGCAAATAGCACAAAAAGAAAATAGCCCCCGAAACAGCTCAAGCCGAACTTCGGACAAAAAGCCCGAGAGCGTTTACAAGAAAGCGCTCAATCAGGTCTAATGCTGAGTCGGCGAGCTATTTCGGGGGCGAGAACTAGTAGTCTCTGGTTGCCACATGCAGCAACCAGAAGACTACCATAGCTAGAGATACGAGCAAAAATGCTCGGAAGAAAGAAATTGCTGGAACGTTCTCCAACCCGGATGCATGCAGCGCACCCAGAATGATCATAATAAACCACGCCTGAATGGTAACGATAATCGCCAGGCAGGCGACAATCGCAATAATGAACAAAGTAACAATGAGGGCAGTTCCCATTGCTCTACTCCTCTCTCTAGCTTAAAGAGCGACCTCTCCGCGCGAGATTGCGCGAAAAGTTATTCCATATATACGATATATGATTATACTTAGTCAAGCATAAGCTGGGTAAGAAGGTACCTTACCCCAACCCAAAACACCAACACCCTCCAAACCTGCACCCATACAACGCCTCAAGTATAGCTATCTGCCCTTTCTTAAGTACGAAACGTTTATTATTCGTCTGCTTACCTATTTGCTTATCTATCTGTTTACTCATCTGTTTGCTCATCCATTCGTCTATCCATCGTTCATTCATCCATTCATTCGTCTATCCATTTACTAACTAACTTAATTTACCTTAAAACTTAACTTAACTTACTTCGTCTGCCTACCTGTTTGCTTACTTCAATTATTATTTATACTAATCTTCCTAAACTATTTACTTAATTCTCTCTACCTCTCTCTACCTCTCTCTACCTCTCTCTACCTCTCTCTACCTCTCTCTACCTCTCTCTACCTCTCTCTACCTCTCTCTACCTCTCTCTACCTCTCTCTACCTCTCTCTACCTCTCTCTACCTCTCTCTACCTCTCTCTACCTCTCTCTACCTCTCTCTACCTCTCTCTACCTCTCTATAAGTAGTTCTTTAACAACTCCTATGCTCCTATACTCCTAACTCTCTATAGCTCTTTAATGATATTCTCTATAGTTCTATAGTTCTATAGTTCTATAGTTCTATAGTTCTATAACTCTATAACTCTATAACTCTATAACTCTATAACTCTATAACTCTATAACTCTATAACTCTATAACTCTATAACTCCCATAGTTTCATAGTTCCATAATCCCATATAATTCTTCCTCATAATTCTTACCATAATTCTCCTCTATATATTTATATATAAAAGAAGAGAAAAAAGAATAAAAGATAACAGAGGTAAAATAGATAAAAAATACCGGATATCGATATCCGGTATTTTTAGGCTAAGAGAATAGCTAAAATTATTGGATGTTTATGGGTAAGAGTAAGGATAAAAGTAAGGGCAAGAGTGATAATGATTGGATATTTGTGAGTAAGAGCAATAGTGAGGGTGATAACGATGATAGTGATAGTACTACTCTAACGTCAGTGAAGATAATCTAAGGCTGGCCTTATGTTTTGTTAACAGTACATAGGGTATTAGCTGTTTACACCGAGCTTAGCTCGTCGGTATACCCTGCTAAACGAGACATGCTGGGATATCTCTTTCTTTGATTAGTTGTTTACTATATAGCTAGAACTAATTTTACTAGAGGTGTTTTGGGTTAGGTTAATGTACCCTAGGCAAGCAACCCTTTATCGTGCAGTGCTGCGTCAATCTTAGCGCGATCAAAACCGCGGACAATAATACCGTCAATGTCGGTAACGGGGACGCTACTAGTACTGCTGTCGACTTTGGTGAGCAGCTCGTCCATCGCACCTTCGTCAGTTTCAATATCGCGTACGGTAAATGGTACGCCGAGGTGTTCTAGATATTGTTTTTCGGTCTTGCAAAATGCGCACCAGGCGGCACTATAAATAATAACGTGTGATTGTGTAGTTTTTGACATTATGACCCCTTTTCGTTAACCGTAATCATTATACACACAATATGTAGCGTACGCAAGAGCTTATTGAACGCTAGATGTGTCGCTTGTCAAGTACCAACCGCCGTCAACAGGTGACTGATAGCAAGTAAGCCTCAAGTCTAAATGGTACTTTTGTAGTTCGCGAATAGCACGCAGGGCATCGCTGCGGCTAGCGAAGCGCTTTTTCTCAGGCGCTCGGGCGGAATTATTGCGGTAGCGCTGGTGCTTAGGAGTGCGATTACGGCGTGGCATGTTTGTAGTATACGAGCTTCGGGCTTTACAGACAATCTGGTTGCCTGATACAATTAACTGCGTATGAGTAAACCCTTTGGCGATAGCGGCAGCCGTGCGGCGGGCGCCACATCCTCTGCAAGCGTGCCGGTGCCGGCGATTATGGCGACGATGGCAGGCACGACGTGGCGTATGTTTACGCCGAGCGTCGGCCTGACGCTGGCTGGCGTGTGGCTAGATATGCAGTTTGGTACGAAACCATGGCTAATGTTTGGCGGTATCGCGCTAGGGTTTGCTGGCGCGTTTGTGCTCGTAAGGCGGCAAATCATTGGTGGTGCGCGACGAAAGGCGGTACGGGCATAATGATATCTAACAGTACAACATTGGTATCTAGTGCAAGTGCGACGGTGACTGACACTGTTATGGCGACATTTGCGGCGGCTAGTCCGCATATCTCGGTAAAAGCTGATACAGTCGCAACGATTGGCGGATTTACAGTAACGAATTCGCAGGTGCTCGGCGCGTTTGGACTAATCGTGCTCGTGTGGCTGATGTTTCGGATGCGCTTGGCGGTACTGGGGCGTAAAAAACATACATTTGCAACGCGCTTGATGCAGTGGACGTTTGAAGGGCTGTACGGCACAGTTAAGCAGGTGATCCAAGATGAGGTGTGGGCGCGACGAGTTGCACCGTTAACGATTACGATATTCTTTTTTGTGGTGGCACAATATTGGTTAGGCTTGTTGCCTGTTGTTGGCCCGATCACAGTTGGCGAGCACGGCACTCCCCTATTGCGTGGTGGCGTAGCGGACTTAAACATGACGTTTGGATTGGCGATCGTGACTATTGTCGCGGCGCAGGTGTATGCGTTTAAGTATATGGGCTTTCGTGGTAATATGGGGCGTTACTTTGTAAACCCGCTGCGTGATCCGATTATGTCGTTTGTCGGTATCTTGGAACTGGTAGCAGAGTTCTCGCGCATGTTGGGTCTGAGTTTCCGCTTATTCGGCAATGTATTAGCCGGTGAGATTCTACTGATAGTAATTTCATATATGGCACAGTTTGCTTCTCCGGTAGCGCTTCAGCCGTTCTATTTCTTTGAACTGTTCATTGGCGGTATTCAAGCGTATATTTTCTTTATGTTGTCAACAGTGTTTATTTCCCTGGGTCTTGTGCCGCATGGCGACCATGATGAGTCTCATAATACACCCGATCATTCTCTTACTGATAATTCAAAATTAGCAGCAGAGGGTGAAGTATAAAACGATAACAGCATAATTTATAAGGAGAATATCAATTATGGAAGCACTAGCATTTACTCTTACCTACATAGTTCCAGCGGCATTTGCAGCAACTGGTGCAGCAATTGTCGCCGCGTCAGCGCTGAAGGCGGCTGGGCGTAATCCAGAAAAGATTAACGATTTGCGCACAATGATGGTGCTCGGTATTTCGTTTATTGATGCGATCGCAATTATCGGTTTCGTTGCAGCGATTGTCGGAAAGGTTATGTAGTAGCAGGGGTACATCGTGATAGAAAGTGTGACACAGTTTGCGGCGGTGCACGCGGAAAAAGCGGATATGTTCACGTCGCTCGGACTTGACTGGAAGGCGCTTGGCTCGCAAACGGTTGCGTTTCTAGTATTGCTCGTTTTACTCCGCAAGTTTGTGTATCCGCCGCTTGTTGAGACGCTGGATAAACGGGATGCCGAAGTTAGAGCGGGCGCCAAAGCAGCACGGCAGGCACAGAAAGCGGCCGACGAAAGCGAAGCGCGCACCGCAGCAATGCTTAAAGATGTACAGCGTAAGTCGCGGGCGATTGTGTCGTCGGCAAAGCAAGAAGCGGCAGATATGATAGCCGATGCTGAGGCAAAAGCGTCATCACAAGCGAAGCAGATTATTGAGAATGGGCGGCGTGATGTGGCGGCAGAATTAGCAGCAGCAAAGAAAAATTTGCGCAGCGAAATGATTGACTTAGTGGTTGAGGCGACTGCGAGCGTAACGCGCCACACTGTTGATGCGCGCAAAGATAAGCAGCTGATTGAGGAAAACCTCAGGGAGCTGCAATAAATGGCGCAGGTGATTTCGCGGCGACGAATTGCGAGCTACGCGGCTGATGTATTGACGGCGGGTGGCGATTGCGGTTTATTGCTGCGCGAAATTGCGGCGTATTTGATCGAAACAAAAGCGACGCGTACGGCGAATTTGGTTGTCGCAGCGATTGAAGAGGAGTTGCAAGCGCGCGGCGTCGTCGTCATTGAAACAATTTCGGCGCACCAGCTAAGCAATGAGCTGCGCGCGCGTATACGTACACTCGCTGGAGGGCACGAGACGCATTTTCGCGAGCGCATCAATCCGGATGTTATTGGCGGCGTGAAAATTACCTTGCCCGATAGCGAGTTTGACGACACGATTCAACGTAAATTAATCGCCCTCAAGGGCGCGAAGTAAAGGAGCAATATGGCTGATAACGCAGTGGCGGAATTGTCTGAGAGCCTGCGGCGGGCGATCGCGGGACTTGAGGCGAAAGAAGGATTAGAAAAAGTCGGTATCGTGACACGCGTCGGCGACGGCGTAGTTTGGGTATATGGGCTGCGCCAGGCGGGCTATTCGGAAGTGCTGGAAGTGCAAACAGCTAACGGTATTGTCGAAGCGTTCGTGCTGAACCTGATGGAAGACGAAATCGGCGCAGTGCTGCTAGGCAGCGACCAGGGTGTAGCGGCTGGCGATAGAGTCAAGCTGAAGGGCGAAGTGCTTAGCGTGCCGGTTGGCGAAGAATTGCTTGGACGAGTGGTCAATCCGCTTGGACAACCGCTTGATGGTGGCTCGGAGATTAAAGCAAAACATCGTTTGCCGGTAGAGCGCGAAGCTATTGGCGTGATGGGTCGAAAGAGCGTGCACGAGCCGCTGATGACTGGTATTATGTCGATTGATGCTATGTTCCCGATTGGGCGTGGACAGCGCGAGTTAATTATCGGCGACCGTCAGACGGGCAAGACCGCTATTGCGCTTGATACGATGATTAATCAAGCGCGCCAAAAAACCGGCGTTGTTAACGTGTATGTAGCGATTGGTCAGAAATTATCAAAAATTGCCCGACTGGTCGAACGCCTGAAGTCCGAAGGCGTGATGAATCAAACAATTGTTGTGGCAACGAGTCCGAGCGACTCAGCTTCCCTGCTATATTTGGCGCCATACGCCGGCACGTCAATGGGCGAATACTTCCGCGATAGTGGTAAGCATGCACTAATGATCTACGATGACTTAACGAAGCACGCCGTGGCATACCGCCAGATGTCGCTACTGTTACGCCGCCCGCCGGGTCGCGAAGCGTTTCCGGGCGATGTATTCTACCTGCACTCGCGTTTGTTGGAGCGTTCTGCAAAATTATCAGATGAATTAGGCGCCGGGTCGTTAACTGCCCTTCCAATTATCGAAACGCAGGCAGGTGACATCTCTGCTTACATTCCGACCAATGTGATCTCTATTACAGACGGCCAGATTTTTATGGAGACAGATCTGTTTTATCAAGGCATTCGCCCGGCAATTTCTGCAGGCTTGAGCGTGTCGCGTGTCGGTGGTGCTGCACAAACAAAGGCGGTAAAGTCGGTCAGCGGCAACCTAAAGCTTGGCCTCAGCCAGTTCCGCGAGCTTGCGAGTTTTGCGCAGTTTGGTTCGGATTTGGACGACGCGACGAAATCGCAAATTGAGCGCGGCCAGCGCTTAACAGAGCTGCTCAAACAGCCGCAGTATCAGCCAATGAGCGTTTGGGAGCAAGTTGCATCAATCGCGGCAGTGAGCGAAGGGTTATTCGATGATGTGCCGGCAGCAAAGATTAAAGAGGCGCAGCAAGCACTATTGGAGCGCTTGTGGGCTGAACACAAAGATGATATGCGCGCGCTTGCAAAGGGTGATAAAAAATTTGGCGAAGATGAAAAAATTGCAAAAATCGTGAGAGACGCTGCTAAAGCAATTGCGAAAGGGTACGAGGAGTAAATGGCGTCTACCCAGCAACTAAAATCGCGCATTCGCTCGGTGAAAAGCACGAAGCAAATCACTAAGGCGATGCAGATGGTAGCGGCGAGCAAGATGCGCCGAGCGCAAGAGGCGACAAAGAGCTCGCAGGCATATACAGTAGCGGCACGCGAACTGCTGACTTATCTAGCGGCACAAGGTGCGACGAACGGACATAAATGGTTCACGGTGCGTCCAGTGAAGTCTCGCTTGCTTATCGTCGTCGCGAGCGATAAGGGTTTGGCGGGCGCGTATAATGCAAATATTCTGAAGTCTTACGTGCACGAGCTGAAGTCCGACGATGCGGCAAATATTGCAAATAAAACGATTGCAGTAGGGCGTAAAATTGCTCAGGCGGCAACGCGCATCAAAGACACGGAAATAGTCGGTACCTATGAGGATCTGCCGGATCATTTTTCGGGTGCTGAGTTTCACGCGATTCTGAACACTGCGAAAGATATGTTTGAAGCGAATCAAGTTGATGCTGTGGACGTCATTTTTACGCGGTTTGTTAGTAGTCTAACGCAGCGAGCAGACGTAGTACGCCTGTTCCCTGCTGGCTTCACGCCAACTGATAATGTGCAGCCTGATATTGCCGAAGCAAGATTTGAACCGAGCCCGAAGCAGATTATCGACGATATTGCCTATCGGTTAATTAGTGCGCGCCTGTTCCAGGCATTGATGGATTCGCGCGCCAGCGAGCATAGTATGCGCATGCTCGCTATGAAAAACGCTACCGATAACGCGACTGATCTTGTTGATGCGCTGACACTTGAAATGAATAAGGCGCGACAAGCGGCAATTACGCAAGAGTTGACAGAGATTAGCGCTGGCGTGGAGGCAATGCGATGACGAGAATAGCACAACTGGTGAACCAGTATAATCCAGATTTGGTTGATGTTACGATTTGCGGGTCAATGGCGCATCAAGAGAAATTCGCGGCAGTCGCTCGAACGCTTGAAGCAGCCGGGCTGCGTGTTCGTGTTCCCGCTATTGAGGAAAATGTCGACTGGTCATCGCTCACTGAGGATCAGGTGCTTGCAAAGAAAAAAGATTATATGGATCGGCATTTTGCGAATATTGCGCGCTCGCGTGCGATATTAGTGTGTAATTATGAAAAGAATAACAAACCTGGCTATATTGGCGTAAATACGCTGATGGAGATGACAGTGGCGTATATAAGCGGCGTACCAACGTATTTACTTGAAGAGCCTGATGGCGGTGTGAGTACGAAAGCGCCTGAAATTGCGGCACTTGGCGGAATTGTGTTGCCTAATGGTGATGTTGCAGAATTGATTGACGTATTGAAACAAGGAGAAGGTCATGAGTAAAAAAGTAGGAAAAATTATCCAAATCATGGGCGTAGTAGTTGACGTCGAGTTTAACGACACAGAATTGCCGGCGATTTACGACGCGCTAACGGTTACCCGTGGCGAGCAAATAGTCACGTTAGAGGTGGCGCAGCATCTAGACAGGCATACGGTGCGAACCATTAGCCTACAAAGCACTGACGGCTTGCGGCGCGGGCAGGACGTAACGGCAACGGGTGCGCCGATTAGCGTGCCGGTTGGTGAAGCGACTCAGGGGCGAATGTTCAATGTGGTTGGTGAACCGATTGACGGTGAAAAAATCGCAAAGGATGTACGTCGCGCGCCGATTCACCGCCAACCGCCTGAGCTGACTGAACAGTCAAACAAGACGGAGATTTTAGAAACAGGCATCAAGGTGATTGATCTTATTGCGCCGCTTACCAAGGGCGGTAAGGCTGGTTTGTTCGCGGGTGCAGGTGTCGGCAAGACGGTGCTGATTCAGGAGCTGATTAATAATATTGCAAAGTTCCATGACGGCAACTCAGTATTTGCCGGTGTCGGCGAGCGTACGCGCGAGGGTAATGACCTCTACTACGAGATGAAAGACGCCGGCGTGCTCGACAAAACATCGCTTGTCTTTGGGCAGATGAATGAACCGCCAGGAGCGCGTCTACGCGTGGCGTTGAGCGGACTGGCGATTGCTGAAGCGTTTCGTGATGAAGGTAAGGACGTGCTATTGTTTGTTGACAATATTTTTCGCTTTACGCAGGCGGGAGCCGAAGTGTCTGCCCTGCTTGGTCGTTTGCCGAGTGCTGTGGGTTATCAGCCGAACTTGCAGCAAGAAATGGGTGCACTGCAGGAGCGTATTACTAGCACGAAAAAAGGCTCAATTACTTCAGTGCAGGCAGTGTACGTGCCGGCTGATGACCTAACCGACCCGGCGCCAGCGACGACATTCGCCCACCTGGATGCGACGATTGTGATGAACCGCGCATTGACGGAAATTGGTATTTACCCGGCAGTAGACGTGCTTGATTCTAGTTCAAATTCGCTTGACCCGGAGATTGTTGGCGACGAGCACTATGCTGTGGCGCGCGAAGTGCAGCGTGTGTTGCAGCAGTACAAAGAGCTGCAGGATATCATTGCTATTCTCGGTATGGAAGAGTTGTCGGACGATCAAAAACAGACCGTGGCGCGCGCCCGTCGTTTGCAGCGCTTCTTAGCGCAGCCATTCCATGTTGCCGAGCAGTTTACTGGAAACCCGGGTAGCTATTTCAAACTTGAAGATACAATTCGCGACGCTAAAGACATCTTGTCTGGTAAATATGATGACAAACCAGAGAACTGGTTCTACATGTCGCCTGTACCGCTAAGCGAGAAAAAGGACTAGCCAAATGCAGTTTCAGTTGGTGACATTGGCTGGCGTCAAACTTGACGAAGCAGTCTATGAAGTAATTCTGCCGACTACCGAGGGTGTGATTTCGGTCTTTCCAAGCCACGAGGCGCTCGTGACGGTGGCAATACCCGGCGTAGTAACAGTGCGCCGCCGTAAAGAAGATCGCGATGATGAGCTGGAATATTTTGCGATTTCGGGGGGCGTGGTTGAGATTAATCAAGAGCGCGTGCGTATTCTGGTTGACGAAGCGGAACATGGCGACGATATTATCGAGGCGGAAAGCCAGGCGGCGCTAGAACGCGCACTGAAGTTGCAAGAAGAATCAAGCGACCAGGTTGAGCTAGAAAAAGCCCATCAGCTGGTTGATCGTCATGCGGTACGGTTGAAGGTTGCCGAGCTGCATCGGCGCCGGCGCCGGCGTTAGTAGCCAAGGATTTTTTCGCTTTCTCGTAAGCCTCTTTTAGTAATGCGCGCATCCCTTCGGGGCGCTATAATAACTTTGATGGCGACTCGCAAGAACCAAACCGTGCCGTTGTCTGGCAATATACAAGCATTCTCGGATGCAAAGAGATTTTTATTTGACGACTTGCCGTCACTTGGCAATGCGGTGTTTCGTGGCGCAGTGGGGCTTGAGCGAGCGAGAGCATGGCTTGCACTGCTAGGTGATCCGCAGGAATCGTTCCCGATTATTCACATCGCCGGCACGAGCGGTAAAGGTTCGACGAGCTATTTTATTGCCAATCTTTTGAAAGCACATGGCAAAACGAACGGATTACACGTTTCGCCGCACGTATTTGACGTTCGCGAACGTGCGCAGATAAATATAGAGTTGCCAAGTGAAGCTAAGTTTACCAAAGCTACCGCTGACCTCATTCCTTATGTGCGGTCAATGCAATATACGCCATATGGTCGCCCGACATATTTTGAAGTAACGAATGCGCTAGCACTGAGGTTATTTGAAGCTCATCATGTTGACTATGGCGTGATTGAGACGGGACTGGGCGGTCGTTATGATTCTACAAACACGGTGCGTCGGTCAGACAAATTAGCGGTTATTACGCGCCTCGGACTTGATCATACCGAGATTTTAGGCAACACGCTTGAAGAAATCGCTTGGCAAAAGGCTGGTATCATCCCCTACGGCGGCACGGTTGTTGCATTGAGACCGGAACAAGATTCAGTGCGGGCAGTGCTTGAAGAAGTTGCATACGGACGCCAGTCGCAAATTATTTGGAGTGAGCCATTGAAGTATGTATCGTTGCAATCTCGAACAGAGACGGGTGTTGAATTTTTGTATCGCGGCGAACCGATGGAGACACAGACACCGGGTGATTACCAGATGGAAAATGCGGCGGTTGCGCTGGATACGGTACGATTTTTGGCAACGCGCGATGGCTGGGATTTTTCGTTTGATATGGCGCGCCAAGCGCTCTTAGAAGCGGAGTTGCCAGGTCGTGCAAATGTGTGGCATCTTGATGGGCGCAACGTAATGGTGGATAGCGCGCATAATCCGCAGAAGATTGCAGCATTTTTAAGTGAACTTGCACATCGTCCAGAATGGCATCGCCCGTTGGTTATTTTTGCAGCAAAGCATGGCAAGGACTGGAGGGGGTCGCTTGAGACAATCGGTTATTTGGCAGACAGGGTGTATATTACACAGTTCTTCCGTGACATGCCATCACCTCATTTACAGAATTATAGCGTGAAACCGGAAGAGTTCGCGGCGGTTATTAGCGTATGCAACATGAAGAATGTCAGACAATTTGACACCCCGATCGACGCGTTCAACGCTGCGCTCCAGCATGATCGTCCTATTGTTGTTGTCGGGTCAATGTATATGCTCGGTGAGCTGTATGAGCAGCTGTGCGCAGCGGGGCGGTTGGGTGAAACATGCTAGCACACAGAAACTGCCATAAAAACTAATACTTAACCCCCACAAAAAACCGCCAACAACATACCTGTAGTTGGCGGTTTAGTTAGTTAGTTAGTTAGTTAACGTTTCGTTAATTGATTAGTTATTCACTTACTTGATTGATTAGTTGCTTGGTTAGCTAATTGTTTGCCTGATTGCTTCCTTAGCTTGATTAATCGCTAATTCTCTTTAGCCTATTAAGCTTATTGGTTACTGGTCGCTTTCTTTAGGATAGCTTTCTAATGAATTAACTCTAGCGTATAAATTATATAAGGCATTATCATCTCGGCATACTGTTACTTCAACACGAGCATCCTCATCGACAGACATACCGTTTGTTTCGCGGTATCTCATATTCTCCGTTGGACGATCATATATCATGACAGGCCAGCTGTATTCTTTACCATCTTTTGCAACACGCTCTGTGAGCTCGTTAGTCGTATCGTGGATTCCAGCAAACGTGGTCTCCTCTGAAACGCAAGCAAGTTCTTGCTGCGGAGCATTATCGGTATTGCCTTCGTGAGACAAACTGCTAACGCCGAATGCTGCTGCTACTGCTAGCATTCCTGCAGCAATTCTGGTACGCAGACGATTCCTTAATGGTACCTCATGCGTATCATTATGGTTGTTATTTGAATATTTCCTCTCTAAACTACTCATGGTTTTCATTGTAACACAGGATGGATATTTTGTCAAGTATATGTCTGCGTTGCGTAATGTCGGTACGATCAACCAGTATGGAAGCGGGCGCAAACCACGATACATTAATAGGATGGGTCTTTGCTGTACCTAATTAATTTAACCTATTAGGGCCAACTCGCTTTCGTCCTTTTGGACTCATCAGCATAGGCACGCACCTATGGAGCGAATATGACAAGCAGATCAGAGAGAAAGGCGGGAATAAACAAACCCGGGCAAAGTCTAAGGCTGCAGGGTCATATTCGCCCCCCCTCCTGGATAACGTGGTTAGGCTTGCGCCACCACGTTATCCAGGTAGTAATCCAACGCCTCCTCAGGCGCTGGGGTGACGAGGAGAGAGCCTCCTCGCCACGAGGGCTGGTGGTTGGAGAGAACCTCCAACCACCAAAAAGCGACGGCATCTACGACGCCAGAATACGTCTCCATCTTACTGACGTGCATATACATGGTGATGACGTTACAGAAATAAGACAGAAGATGTCTCTTAAGGTCTTCTACCTCCCTTCTCGTCTCGCGCGAAGAGGGGGTAAGTCCCCTAAGAACGCAGCACACTGCGTCCTGAGAGAAGAACCGAGCGTCGATGTTGTTGGTGGCCATGGTGGCCACCCCCTCTCTTCAGATTGCTTGTCAATGAACACTTTTGGAGAGTCCTTCGTAATGCAGGATGCATTGAACTCTCAACAAAAGCTGATATATTATATACCATACTTGCCGCCTAAAGTCAATACTTTCGTACCAACCCACCACCTTTGCAACCAAAAAGCAGGCCTCGTAAACTGTAGTTACAACAACTAATTACAGAAAGGAAGACCTGCTATGGCATATAATACCAATTCTAGTGCTCCTAAAGCTAGAGGCGATGCTATGAAGCTGCTCATTCAGGAGCAGCTGCCAGTTGGAGTAGTTGCACTGCGCTTGGGGGTTAACCGCAGTACTATTTGGCGCTGGCTTAAGAAATGGCAACAGCAAAACAGTAACCTCTGTTTCGTTAACAACAACCGCATTAGCCGCCAGATTAAGCCTGCCGGCTACATCCCCGGGATAGGCGCCCGTATCCAAGTTTAAGCTGCAGGCTTGCACCTGGAACATCCCAACCCTCTCCTCGCGTCCGCACAGCAACTCTCGGGCTATACCAAAGCATATAGTTAAAGCAGTCCTAGAAGCTAGAGAAAAACTAAAGCGCTGCGGCTGAAGCTGTCTGGCACTACGTAAACAATAGACTGGGGATTAAGGTTAGCCTCAGCAGCGTACGGCGCATCCTCCAGCGCCACCA